>NZ_JBMPPJ010000016.1:0-131227 GCF_049339865.1 Undibacterium sp. TC9W
CTGGTTCGATCGAGTTGCCGAAAGACAAAGAAATGGTCATGCCAGGTGATAACGTATCTATCACTGTAAAACTGATCAACCCGATCGCGATGGAAGAAGGCTTGCGCTTCGCTATCCGTGAAGGTGGCCGTACAGTCGGTGCTGGCGTTGTTGCTAAAATCATCGAGTAATAAATAAGTAGTAAAATACAAGCCTTGCCTGATTCGTTCGGGCAAGGCTTGTAGTAAATGTCAAGATGTAGGGGTGTAGCTCAATTGGCAGAGCGTCGGTCTCCAAAACCGAAGGTCGCGGGTTCGATTCCCTCCGCCCCTGCCACCATCAAGGCCGCTGGCCACCGAAAGTAAATAAAGTATGTCTAATCATCCCGTTCAAACAGTTAGTACATCCAATGACAAGTACAAAGTCATTCTGGCGGTAGTGGCTGCAGTTGCCGGTGTTGCTGCTTTTTATATTCTCGCTGGACAGGCAACGTGGATACGTGCGATCGCTTTGGTAGTGGGTTTGTTGGTTGCTGTTGGATTTATCGCAACTTCTGAAATGGGTCGCGATTTTGTCAGCTTTGCAAAAGAAGCTGTGCGCGAAACTAAGAAAGTTGTCTGGCCAACCCGCAAAGAAGCGGGGCAGATCACTGCCGTAGTATTTGGCTTTGTTCTTGTGATGGCGCTTTTCCTGTGGGGCACCGATCAGTTGATCGGATTTGTGTTGTATGACGTAATCCTCGGATGGAAAAAATAATGAGCGAGAACATTCAGGAAAACGAAGAAGGTACAGCACCAGCGGTGTCTGTACCTAAAAGTGCTAAAAGATGGTACGCCGTGCATGCTTATTCCGGTATGGAAAAGAGTGTGCAACGTGCATTGGTGGAGCGTATAGAACGCGCAGAGATGCAAGACAAATTCGGTCAGATTCTGGTTCCGACTGAAGAAGTGATAGAGCCAAAGAATGGCAAGAAAGTCGTCACTGAGCGTCGTTTGTTCCCCAGTTATGTATTTGTTGAAATGGAAATGACTGACGATACCTGGCATCTGGTAAAAAACACCAGCAAGGTAACCGGTTTTATCGGCGGCAAATCAAACAAGCCTTCCCCGATACCACAGCACGAAGTCGACAAGATCTTGCAGCAGATGCAAGAAGGCGTTGAAAAACCAAGGCCAAAAGTCTTGTACGAAGTAGGCGAAATAGTCCGCATCAAGGATGGTCCTTTTACTGACTTTAACGGCAATGTCGAAGAAGTCAATTATGAAAAGTCCAAAGTACGCGTGACAGTCACTATTTTCGGTCGTGCTACACCAGTAGAACTGGAATTCTCCCAGGTCGAAAAGGTTTAACAGGATTCACGTTTGACCAGTACGTAACAAAGCAATTTGTTGAAACTGGTTAGAGCGTTGGCTGTAGTGCTACAAACGTAATACAGACAATTCTCAGCAGGCGGAGGAGCCTGCTGGTGTGAAAAGATACCGGCAGGCGCTACTACTCATTTTTTGAAGGAGCCAAACATGGCAAAGAAAATCATTGGTTTTATCAAGCTGCAAGTGCCAGCTGGTAAAGCAAACCCATCCCCACCTATCGGTCCAGCTCTGGGTCAACGTGGTCTGAATATCATGGAATTCTGCAAAGCGTTCAACGCGCAGACCCAAGGTATGGAACCAGGCATGCCTATTCCTGTTGTGATCACCGCATTTGCTGATAAGTCTTTCACATTCGTGATGAAGACTCCTCCAGCAACTTACATGATCAAAAAAGCAGCTGGCATCACTAAAGGTTCTTCCAAGCCACATACAGACAAAGTTGGCAAAATTACTCGCCAGCAAGCTGAAGAAATCGCGACCGTTAAACGCGCTGATTTGACAGCAGCTGATATGGACGCAGCAGTGCGTACTATTGCTGGTTCTGCTCGTTCCATGGGCATCACGGTGGAGGGTCTGTAATGGCTAAGTTATCTAAAAAAGCAAAATTGCTGGCAACGAAAGTTGACCGTCTGAAAGTGTATCCATTTGACAATGCTATCGCTTTGATCAAAGAATGCGCAACAGCAAAATTCAACGAATCCATCGACGTATCCGTACAACTGGGTGTTGATCCTAAGAAATCTGACCAGGTTGTTCGTGGCGCGGTTGTATTGCCAGCTGGTACAGGTAAAACAGTACGCGTTGCTGTATTTGCACAAGGTGCAAAAGCAGAAGAAGCGAAAGCTGCCGGTGCTGATATCGTAGGTATGGAAGATTTGGCTGAACGCGTTAAAGCTGGCGACATGCCATTTGACGTTGTTATCGCTTCTCCAGACACTATGCGTATCGTTGGTACTCTGGGTCAGATCCTGGGTCCACGCGGTTTGATGCCTAATCCTAAAGTCGGTACAGTAACTCCTGACGTAGCTAACGCAGTTAAAAATGCAAAAGCTGGTCAAGTTCAATACCGTACGGACAAAGCAGGTATCATCCACACAACAATCGGCCGTAAGTCGTTTGCTGATGGTGACCTGAAGTCCAATCTGGTTGCGCTGATCGATGCTTTGAATAAAGCAAAACCAGCATCCAGCAAAGGTGTGTATCTGCGTAAAGTTTCCATCTCATCCACTATGGGTGCAGGTGTACGTGTAGATCACGCTAATCTGGCAGGCTAAGAATTAAGTCCCTGCATCCTTTGATGCAGGGCGCATCTTTGGGCTGGATGTTTTGAACAAACATCCAGAGTGTCAAAGACCGTTGGGCCGAGTGTGCGAGTGTAGTTTTCAAGCATGAGGTTAATATCTGAAGAGTAATCGACAGGTCCCAACGCAGATGGTGTACCCGAACAAGTTTTGTAGTGATTACTGGTCCCCCAGTGAAACTCCTAACTTCGGACGCCGTGTTCGAAACGATATGAGGGAAGTACATCATTCCGGTGTATGGACTGAATATCATTAATGGAGGTTGACCGTGAGTCTCAATCTGAATGACAAAAAAGCCGTCGTCGCTGAAGTCTCTGCAAAAGTAGCAACTGCACAGACTATCGTCGTGGCCGAATATCGTGGCATCCAGGTCGGTCATTTGACGCAATTGCGTGCTAGCGCACGCGCTCAAGGCGTATACATGCGTGTGTTGAAAAACACATTGGCACGTCGCGCTGTTGAGGGAACTGCATTTGCAAGTCTCGCTTCTGAAATGACTGGTCCGTTGATTTATGCAATCTCGGAAGATGCTGTTGCTGCTGCTAAAGTCGTTCAAGACTTTGCAAAAAGCAATGACAAACTGGTTGTTAAAGCGGGTAACTATGCAGGCAAATCGCTGGATAAAGCTGGCGTTGTCGCATTAGCAAGCATTCCTAGCCGTGAAGTATTGTTGGCGCAAGTGGTTGGCATGATGCAGGCTCCTGTATCTGCTTTCGCACGTGCTCTGGCAGCCGTCGCAGCACAGAAAGAAGCAGGTTCTCCTGCAGCACCAGTAGCTGAAGAAGCTGCTGAAGCTGCCGCAGAATAAGTTTTTTTCCGTCAAATACCGTATCAATGTAATTAATTAATTGGAGTTTCAAATGGCACTTAGCAAAGACGATATCCTGGAAGCCGTAGGCGCGATGTCCGTAATGGACCTGAACGACCTGGTAAAAGCTTTCGAAGAAAAATTTGGTGTTTCCGCAGCAGCAGTAGCAGGCCCAGCAGCAGCCGGTCCAGCAGCAGCAGTTGAAGAACAAACAGAATTCAACGTAATTCTGGCTGAAGTTGGCGCAAACAAAGTTGGCGTCATTAAAGCAGTTCGCGAAATCACAGGCCTGGGCTTGAAAGAAGCTAAAGACCTGGTTGATGGCGCACCAAAAGCAGTTAAAGAAGCAGTTTCCAAAGCTGATGCTGACGCAGCTAAGAAAAAACTGGAAGATGCAGGCGCGAAAGCCGACATCAAGTAATTCAGGTATCATGGCAAGTCTTCGGATTTGCCCAAGTCAAAGACAGGAATCCTCTTGGAAGAGAGGGTTCCTCTTTGGCTTCTTTGTCGTTCAGGGTTGTTTAGCTGTTTATTAAGACCGAGGGTTGAGACTTGAGGTTTTTTTGTCACAGAGTTGCTAGGTTTTATTTTTGTGACAAGAATCCTGAATTCTCTATCCTTCCTTGCCACTCACGGAGTGTCCATGCACTACTCATTTACTGAGAAGAAGCGTATTCGTAAATCTTTTGCGAAGCGCGCCAACGTCCACAACGTTCCGTTCTTGCTGGCGACTCAAATCGAGTCGTACCAGAGCTTTTTACAAGAAGACAGAACACCGCCAACTCGTAAGAACGAGGGTTTGCAGTCTGCCTTCACCTCGATTTTCCCGATTGTTTCGCACAATGGGTTCGCACGTCTTGAATTCTTGTCCTACGTTTTAGGCGATCCTGCGTTCGACGTCAAGGAATGTCAATTGCGTGGCCTGACTTATGCATCGCCTTTGCGTGCAAAAGTTCGCCTGGTCATTCTGGACAAGGAATCACCAACCAAGCCGGTTGTCAAAGAAATGAAAGAACAGGAAGTCTACATGGGCGAATTGCCTTTGATGACAACTACTGGTTCTTTTGTCATCAACGGTACTGAGCGCGTTATCGTGTCCCAGTTGCACCGTTCCCCTGGCGTGTTCTTCGAACATGACCGCGGCAAGACACATTCTTCAGGCAAATTGCTGTTCTCGGCAAGGATCATTCCTTACCGTGGTTCCTGGCTCGACTTTGAATTCGATCCTAAAGACATCCTGTTCTTCCGTATTGACCGTCGTCGTAAGATGCCAGTCACTATCTTGCTGCGCGCCATAGGCATGAGCAATGAACAGATCCTGGCTAACTTCTTTGTCTTCGATAATTTCAACCTGCACAGTGATGGCGCAGAAATGGAATTCGTTGCAGAACGTCTGCGTGGCGAAGTTGCCCGTTTTGACATCAGCGACAAAGACGGCAAAGTCATCGTTGCCAAAGACAAGCGTATCAATGCCAAGCATGTACGTGAAATCGAAGCCGGTGGCATCAAGCACATCTCCGTGCCTGAAGACTACCTGCTGGGCCGCGTGCTGGCCAAGAATATCGTTGATGCAGACACTGGTGAAGTTATTGCCAATGCCAATGATGAGCTGACAGAAGAATTGCTGGGTCGTTTGCGCGATGCCAAAGTCACTGATATCCAGACTTTGTACACCAATGATCTGGATCAGGGTGCTTACATTTCCCAGACTCTGCGTGCTGATGATACAGCTGACCAGATGGCTGCCCGCGTTGCCATCTACCGCATGATGCGTCCTGGCGAACCACCAACAGAAGATTCTGTTGAAGCCCTGTTCAATGGCTTGTTCTATAGCGAAGACCGTTACGATTTGTCCGCAGTCGGCCGCATGAAGTTCAACCGCCGTATCGGCCGTGATGAACTGACAGGTGCCATGACTTTGTCGAACGAAGATGTACTGGCCGTGATCAAGATTCTGGTTGAGCTGCGCAATGGCCGTGGCGAAGTCGATGATATCGATCACTTGGGTAACCGTCGCGTACGTTGCGTTGGTGAATTGGCTGAAAACCAGTTCCGTGCTGGTCTGGTACGTGTTGAACGTGCTGTCAAAGAGCGTCTGGGTCAGGCTGAAGCCGACAACCTGATGCCGCATGACCTGATCAACTCCAAGCCTATCTCTGCTGCGATTCGTGAGTTCTTCGGTTCTTCACAATTGTCCCAGTTTATGGATCAGACCAACCCATTGTCAGAAATCACGCACAAGCGTCGTATTTCCGCCCTGGGACCTGGTGGTTTGACACGTGAGCGCGCCGGCTTTGAAGTCCGCGACGTTCATCCAACCCACTATGGCCGCGTCTGCCCGATTGAGACACCAGAGGGACCAAACATTGGTCTGATCAACTCACTGGCTCTGTATGCGCGTCTGAACGAATACGGTTTCCTGGAAACACCATACCGTAAAGTGGTCGATAGCAAAATCACATCTCAGATCGATTACCTGTCTGCGATTGAAGAAGGTCGTTACATCATCGCCCAGGCGAATGCGACGATCGATGGCGAAGGCAAACTGATCGATGAACTGGTCTCTGCCCGTGAAGCTGGCGAAACGATCCTGGTATCCCCAGAGCGTATCCAGTACATGGACGTGGCTACCGGTCAGGTGGTTTCTGTTGCGGCATCCCTGATCCCGTTCCTTGAACACGATGATGCGAACCGTGCGTTGATGGGTGCCAACATGCAACGTCAAGCCGTTCCTTGCTTGCGCCCAGAAAAAGCATTCGTTGGTACAGGTATCGAACGTACTGTGGCAGTCGATTCCGGTACAACAGTACAGGCACTGCGTGGCGGTAAAGTTGATTACATCGATGCGGGCCGTATCGTTATTCGTGTGAATGATGCTGAAGCACAGGCTGGTGAAGTCGGTGTGGATATCTACAACCTCATCAAGTACACCCGTTCCAACCAGAACACCAATATCAACCAACGCCCTATCGTCAAAGTTGGCGATCTGGTCGCAAAAGGTGACGTATTGGCCGACGGCGCATCGACAGATCTGGGCGAATTGGCCCTGGGTCAGAACATGCTGGTCGCGTTCATGCCATGGAATGGTTATAACTTCGAAGATTCGATCCTGATCTCTGAAAAAGTGGTGGCTGATGACCGCTATACCTCGATTCATATCGAAGAGTTGTCGGTTGTTGCCCGTGATACCAAGTTGGGTGCGGAAGAAATCACACGTGATATCTCCAATCTGGCAGAAAACCAACTGGCACGTCTGGATGAATCCGGTATCGTTTATATCGGCGCTGAAGTAACCGCTGGTGATACCCTGGTCGGTAAAGTGACACCAAAAGGTGAAACTCAACTGACACCAGAAGAAAAACTGCTGCGCGCCATCTTCGGTGAAAAAGCTTCTGACGTTAAAGACACTTCCCTGCGCGTGCCTTCCGGCATGGTAGGTACTGTCATTGACGTACAAGTGTTCACCCGCGAAGGCATACAACGCGACAAACGTGCACAACAAATTATCGATGATGAATTGAAGCGTTATCGCCTCGATCTGAACGATCAGTTGCGTATTGTTGAAGGCGATGCATTTGAGCGTCTGGAACGTATGCTGGATGGCAAGATCGCTGACGGCGGCCCGGCTAAACTGGCTAAAGGCACCAAGATCACCAAGGAATACCTGGCTAGCGTGGATAAATACCACTGGTTTGATATTCGCCTGGCATCTGATGAAGCAGCCAATGCACTGGTCGCGATGAAAGATTCCATCGCTGAAAAACGTCATCAGTTCGATCTGGCTTTTGAAGAAAAACGTACCAAGCTGACGCAAGGCGATGAATTGCCGCCAGGCGTACAAAAAATGGTCAAGGTTTACCTGGCTGTTAAACGTCGCCTGCAACCTGGTGACAAAATGGCGGGTCGTCACGGTAACAAGGGTGTGGTTTCCCGTATCGTGCCTATCGAAGACATGCCTTACATGGCTGACGGTACACCAGCAGACATCGTGTTGAACCCACTGGGTGTTCCATCACGTATGAACGTTGGTCAGGTTCTGGAAGTACATCTGGGCTGGGCAGCGAAAGGCCTGGGCTTGCGCATAGGCGAAATGCTGAAAGCCAAAGCCAAGGTAGAAGAACTGCGTGATTTCCTGAAGAAGATTTATAACGAATCTGGCAAGAAGGAAGACATCGACGGCTTCTCCGATGCAGAGATCCTGGAATTGACGAACAACCTGAAGCATGGCGTGCCATTTGCAACACCGGTATTTGACGGTGCGCATGAAGATGAAATCCGTCGCATGCTGGATCTGGCCTTCCCTGACCATATCGCCGCACAACTGGGCATGACACCATCGAAAAACCAGGTCACCCTGTTTGATGGCCGTACCGGTGAAGCGTTTGAGCGTAAAGTCACGCTGGGTTACATGCACGTACTGAAATTGCACCATCTGGTTGATGACAAGATGCATGCACGTTCGACCGGTCCTTACTCTCTGGTCACGCAACAACCACTGGGCGGTAAAGCACAGTTCGGTGGTCAGCGTTTCGGTGAGATGGAAGTCTGGGCACTGGAAGCTTACGGCGCGTCTTATGTCTTGCAAGAGATGTTGACAGTCAAGTCCGATGACGTGAATGGCCGTACCAAAGTCTATGAAAACCTGGTCAAGGGTGACCATGTGATAGACGCTGGCATGCCTGAGTCCTTCAACGTTCTGGTCAAAGAAATTCGCTCTCTGGGTATCGATATCGATCTCGAACGTAGCTAATGAATGAATCAAGGAGCCTCTGAGTAAGCGTAGCGAGCGGCGTTAGTTTGGGTTAAGAAGCGCAGTCGTACGAAAGTACGGCGAGCATCGCAGGCCCAAAATAGCGTCGCGCAGTAGCTTAATCAGAGGTCCTCCAATTAGTTTTGTAATTGCAGTAAGTCATCGCCCGGATAGCATTCGGGCGATGGCCGTTAAACCTGGCAAGCAGTTTGGAAGTAATGTCGTTCCCGGTATCAGCGGAACCTGTGTCGAAAAGACCTGGCTCTCCCGCTCATGCGAACAGGGTAAAGCGGCGAAGCTTCTGTTGCAGCACCATTCAGCCACCAAGCGTTTGCGCGCTTAACTGGAGTGATACACATGAAAGCTCTGCTCGATCTATTCAAGCAAGTCCAACCCAACGAACAATTCGACGCGATCAAAATTGGTCTGGCGTCTCCAGAAAAAATTCGTTCCTGGTCCTACGGCGAAGTTAAAAAGCCGGAAACAATCAACTATCGTACTTTCAAGCCTGAGCGCGACGGTCTGTTCTGCGCCAAGATTTTTGGTCCTATCAAGGATTACGAATGCCTGTGCGGCAAGTACAAACGTCTGAAACACCGCGGCGTTATCTGCGAAAAATGTGGCGTTGAAGTGACTCTGGCCAAAGTGCGTCGTGAACGCATGGGCCATATCGAGCTGGCTTCCCCAACTGCACATATCTGGTTCCTGAAATCCCTGCCATCCCGTCTGGGTATGGTATTGGACATGACCTTGCGTGATATCGAACGTGTACTGTATTTTGAAGCATATGTCGTCACCGATCCAGGCATGACTCCGCTGAAAAAATGCCAGATCATGTCTGAAGATGATTACGCTGCCAAGTATGAAGAATTCGGCGATGAATTCACGGCATTCATGGGTGCTGAAGGCATCCGTGAATTGCTGCGTTCCATCGACATCGACCGTGATGCAGAAACCCTGCGCACTGAGTTGAAAGAATCCAAATCTGAAGCCAAGATCAAGAAATACGCAAAACGTCTGAAAGTACTGGAAGCATTCCAGCGCTCAGGCATCAAGCCAGACTGGATGATCATGGAAGTTCTGCCGGTTCTGCCGCCAGAACTGCGTCCATTGGTCCCGCTGGATGGTGGCCGTTTCGCGACTTCTGATCTGAACGATCTGTATCGCCGCGTCATCAACCGTAACAACCGTCTGAAGCGTTTGATGGAATTGCGCGCTCCTGAAATCATCACACGCAATGAAAAGCGTATGTTGCAGGAAGCCGTCGATTCTCTGCTCGATAATGGCCGTCGCGGTAAGGCAATGACAGGCGCCAACAAGCGTCCTCTGAAGTCCCTGGCAGAAATGATCAAGGGTAAGGGCGGTCGTTTCCGTCAAAACTTGCTGGGTAAACGCGTCGATTACTCTGGCCGTTCCGTTATCGTGGTTGGTCCACAACTGAAATTGCATCAGTGCGGTCTGCCAAAACTGATGGCATTGGAACTGTTCAAGCCTTTCATTTTCAATAAACTGGAATTGATGGGTCTGGCAACCACCATCAAGGCAGCAAAAAAACTGGTAGAAATACAAGAACCAGTTGTATGGGATATTCTGGAAGAAGTTATCCGCGAACATCCTATCATGCTGAACCGTGCGCCTACGCTGCATCGTCTGGGTATCCAGGCTTTTGAGCCGGTCCTGATTGAAGGTAAAGCGATCCAGTTGCATCCACTCGTCTGCGCGGCTTTCAATGCCGACTTTGACGGTGACCAAATGGCGGTTCACGTTCCTCTGTCTATCGAAGCACAGATGGAAGCACGCACTTTGATGCTGGCATCCAACAATATTCTGTTCCCATCCAATGGTGAACCGTCTATCGTTCCTTCCCAGGATATCGTGTTGGGTCTGTACTACGCTTCCCGTGAAAAAATCAACGGCAAGGGTGAAGGCATGATGTTCCCTGACGTTTCAGAAGCGATCCGCGCCTGGGACAACAAGGAAGTCGAACTGAGCACACGTATCACAGTACGTATTACTGAATACCCTAAGAATGTAGAAACTGGCGAATTCGTTAAAACCATCAAGCGTTATGAAACGACTGTTGGCCGTGCGATCCTGTCCGAGATTCTGCCTAAGGGCTTGCCATTCACCGTACTGAACCGTGCGTTGAAGAAAAAAGAAATTTCCAAACTCATCGATACCTCATTCCGCAAGTGCGGTCTGCGTGCAACGGTGGTGTTTGCTGATCAATTGATGCAAATGGGTTTCCGCCTGGCGACACGTGCCGGTATCTCCATCTGTATCGATGACATGCTGGTTCCACCACAAAAAGTGACTTTGCTGGCAGCAGCAGAACACGAAGTCAAACAGATCGAACAGCAATATGCGTCCGGTCTGGTGACTGCGGGTGAGCGTTACAATAAAGTGGTCGATATCTGGGGCAAAACCGGTGATGAAGTCGGCAAGGCCATGATGGAACAACTGAAAGTTGAACCAGTCACACGCCGCGACGGCACTGTCGGTACGCAAGAATCTTTCAACGCCATTTACATGATGGCCGACTCCGGTGCGCGTGGTTCTGCAGCCCAGATTCGTCAGTTGGCAGGTATGCGTGGTCTGATGGCGAAACCGGATGGCTCGATTATCGAAACGCCGATCACCGCGAACTTCCGCGAAGGTCTGAACGTTTTGCAGTACTTTATTTCCACTCACGGTGCGCGTAAAGGTCTGGCCGATACGGCGTTGAAAACAGCTAACTCCGGTTACCTGACACGTCGTCTGGTTGACGTGACGCAAGATCTGGTCGTGGTTGAAGATGACTGCGGTACAGCCAATGGTTCGTCCATGAAGGCCATCGTTGAAGGTGGTGAAGTTAACGTGCCTTTGCGTGACCTGATCCTGGGCCGCGTTTGCGCGAATGACATCGTCAATCCTGAAACTCAGGAAACGCTGTACGAAGCAGGTTCTTTGCTCGACGAAACAATGGTAGAACGCATCGAAGCCCTGGGCATCGATGAAGTCAAAGTACGTACACCATTGACATGTGACACACGCTACGGTCTGTGCGCCATGTGCTATGGCCGTGATCTGGGCCGTGGTTCCCTGGTCAATGCTGGTGAGGCAGTTGGTGTTATCGCTGCGCAGTCCATCGGTGAACCAGGTACACAGTTGACGATGCGTACCTTCCACATCGGTGGTGCGGCATCCCGTGCAGCGATTGCATCTTCTGTTGAAGCCAAGTCCAACGGTACTATCCGTTTCACAGCGACCATGCGTTATGTCACTAACGGTAAAGGCGACCAGATCGTTATTTCCCGTTCTGGCGAAGTGCTGATCACTGATGACCACGGTCGTGAACGTGAACGTCATAAAGTACCTTACGGTGCAACTCTGATCGTTAAAGACGGTCTGGTCATCAAGGCGGGTACAGCGTTGGCAACATGGGATCCATTGACCCGTCCTATCATTACCGAATACACCGGTACGGTGAAATTCGAAAACGTCGAAGAAGGCGTAACTGTTGCCAAACAGGTTGATGAAGTGACAGGTTTGTCCACTTTGGTGGCGATCGATGCGAAACGCCGTGGTAGCGCAGCTGGTAAAACACTGCGTCCACAAGTCAAGCTGTTGAACGAACAAGGCGAAGAAGTCAAGATCGCTGGTACAGAACACGCAGTAACGATCGGCTTCCAGGTGGGCGCGCTGATTACCGTCAAAGACGGTCAGCAAGTACACGTGGGTGAAGTTCTGGCGCGTATCCCGACAGAATCACAAAAAACCCGTGATATTACCGGTGGTCTGCCACGCGTTGCTGAGTTGTTCGAAGCCCGTTCACCAAAAGATGCCGGTATGCTGGCAGAGGTGACAGGTACGGTTGCGTTTGGTAAAGAAACCAAAGGTAAGCAACGTCTGGAAATCACAGACATGGACGGCGAGAAACACGAGTTCCTGATCACCAAAGACAAACAAGTTCTGGTGCATGACGGCCAGGTGGTGAACAAGGGTGAGATGATTGTTGACGGCCCGGCCGATCCACAAGACATCCTGCGTTTGTTGGGTATCGAAGCGCTGGCACGTTACATTGTTGATGAAGTTCAGGATGTGTACCGTTTGCAAGGCGTTAAGATCAATGACAAGCACATTGAAGTGATCGTGCGTCAGATGTTGCGTCGCGTTGTCGTGGTTAATCCAGGCGATGCCAACTACATCGTTGGTGAACAGGTAGAACGTTCCGAATTGCTGGATGAAAATGATCGCGTAGCAGCAGCTAACGGTATCCCCGCAACATATGAAAATATCTTGCTGGGTATTACCAAGGCATCCCTGTCCACCGATTCCTTCATCTCTGCGGCGTCCTTCCAGGAAACCACACGTGTTCTGACAGAAGCTGCGATCATGGGCAAAAAAGATGGTCTGCGTGGCTTGAAAGAAAACGTCATCGTTGGTCGATTGATACCTGCTGGTACAGGTCTGGCATTCCATCGTGCTCGCAAGTTGAAAGAAACTTGGGAAGCAGATGAACGCGTAGCCCTGCTGGAAGCAGAAAAAGCAGCATTTGCGCCGATACCAGAAGTAACAGCAACTGATGTAGTGGATGGCGGCGAAGCATAAGCAATCACCGCAGCATTACAGCAGTATCAAGATGTTGATGTAGTAAAGAACGGCACCTGTATAAGGTGCCGTTTTTTTTGGCCTGAACATTTGTTCAGGCAGCAGTACAATACGGCTGCTAACCATAGACAGATTATGCAAGAGAATAAAAACCTGGAACTCAATGCTGCCGCCATAGAAAAACTCTGTGATGGCGCAGACCGCGAAGTTGATATCGAAGTCGTCGCAGAAACTGGCTCCACCAATGCCGACCTGATGGCACGCCTGTCTGCGGGCACATCGACACCAGCGCACCCGGTACTGCGGGTGGCCGTACATCAGACAGCAGGGCGTGGCAGGGCCGGTCGCCCATGGCTGACCGTGCCCGGTGGCATGCTGACTTTTTCCCTTGCCTGGCATTTGCCACAAGAACCGCACAAGCTGATGGGCCTGCCACTGGCGATAGGCGTTGCCCTGGCTGAGTGTCTGAATGCCCTGAACCAGAACGTACAATTGAAGTGGCCAAATGACCTCTTGCGCGATGGCAAAAAACTCGCCGGTATCTTGCTCGAATCTGCCGCGGCCAGTGAAGGTGGCACCTGGATAGTTGCTGGCATAGGCCTGAACCTGCAAGTGTCGGATGAGCTGGAGGCACAGGTGGGTCGCGCCCTGGCAGATGCACCCTGGCTCGCGCAGATGGATAGAAACCTGTTGCTTGCACAATTGCTGAATGCGCTTGCCTCAGCTCTGCAGCAATTTGGTCAGCAAGGTTTTTCAGCCTTTTTGCCACGCTGGAATGCCCTGCATGCCTACGCTGGTCAAACCGTACATATACTCGACCACGGCCAGGTTTTACATACCGGCAAAGCGCTCGGTGTCGATCTGCATGGTTGCCTGGTATTACAGACTGAGCAGGGCCAGGTCAATATACTGGCGGGCGATGTGTCTTTACGGCCAGTAGTATGAAAAAAGTAGCAAGAAAAAGAGTGAAGCAGACATGAGTCAATTATTGATCGATGCAGGTAATACGCGCATCAAATGGGCGCTGGCAGATATCAAGGCTGTGCCAGCGGGATCGGCACCAACACCCGCACTAACACCGGCACCAGCGCCAGTGTGGCAGCAGATTGCCTCCGTCAGCCATGCTGAACTGGACACTTTGAAAATCAGCTGGCAAGGTATGCACTTTACACGCGCCCTGATATCCAATGTCGCCGGTGCCAGTATCAAAGAAAAACTCACGGCCTTGCTGCAAGAAGTACAGCCAGACTTGCACATAAACTGGTTTGCATCGCAAGAAGATATCGCCGGCCTGCACAATGGCTACCGCAATCCGGCGCAACTGGGCTGTGATCGCCTCGCCTCCATGATAGGTGCGCATTACCTGTTCCCGCAGCAAAGCCTGATTGTCGCCACTTGTGGAACTGCCACCACAGTCGATGCTGTCACTGCAGATGGCGTATTCAAGGGAGGCATGATCTTGCCTGGCCTTAAACTGATGGCAGAATCGCTGGCACGCAATACCGCACAATTGCCCCAGGTGGCAGAATCAACAGAGATCGCCAAAGTCTTTGCCGATAATACCGACCAGGCTATCGTAAGCGGCTGCATCAGTGCCCAGGTCGGTGCGATAATACGTGCCTTCAATACCCTGCAGCAGCAAGAGAAAATGGCTGTCAATTGCGTGATTTCTGGTGGTGCTGCCCCGTATTTATTGAATCATTTGGGCATTCCTTATCAATATGTAGATAATCTGGTCTTGACGGGGCTGTTTGTCGTGGCACAATCAAGCCCGGACCGATAACACTGACACTTTACCCATGCTGAGATTCTTTTTCTGGAGCCTGCTCGTACTGAATGCCTTCCTACTGGCATTTAATCTCGGCTATCTGGGACACTGGTCCCTCGATACCCATGAGCCCGAGCGCCTGAAAAAACAGCATCACGCCGACCAGTTAAAGCTCCTGACTGCGGCAGAAGCAGTGTCGCCAAGTGAGCCGGCATCAGAAAAGAAACCTGAAGTTATTGCCTGCCTCGAAGTCGGTAACTTCCAGCAAAACGATATTCCCAAGTTTGAAGAAAAATTAAAGTCCCTGGCAATGGGTGACCGCCAGTCCCGTATCAATGTCGTTGATGTTGCCACCCACATGGTCTTCATCCCTTCGCAAGGCAGCAAAGAAGGCGCAGACAAAAAAGCCGGTGAATTGCGTCGCCTGGGTATCAATGATTTCTATATCGTCCAAGACCAGAGCAATCTGCGCTGGGGTATTTCACTCGGTGTTTTCAAGACTGAGGAAGCAGCCAAACTGCATTTGAATAATCTCAGCAATAAAGGCGTGCGCTCTGCCCGTATTGGCCCGCGTACTGTCAGCACGAATAAATTTGCCTACCAGTTCAGGGTCATGAGCGCAGAAGAAAAGAGCAAGTACGATATCATCAAGGCTGAGTTCCCGGCGCAGGAAAACCGCAATTGCCAGGCGACGGCGTATAGCAGGAGTTAAGCTATGAGCAATCTGGAGATGATGACGATACTCTTTGTATGCACGGTATGTGCAATTAACCTCTATGTCAGTTACTGTGTTCTTCGCAGCGATTATTATGGGTCAGCGCAAAAGGCTTTCCAATTTTTCCTGATTTGGTTGCTACCTTTATTGGGTAGTTTGTTTTGTTATACGCTAGCTAAACCAGATGTAAGCCATAAAATCAGATTCAGGGACGATGTTCCTGAATATACCGGAGTTGGTTTGCATGGCCTGGATCACTAAGAAGCAGCTTGTAACGAATAAATGCGAGTAACAAGCGCTTAATTCTCCTTACTGAAAACTTCGCTACCCTTATAAATATGGATACTCCCTTGCTTGTAACCGTCTGCATAGTCAGTCTTTTACTGGCTCTGAACTTGTACATCAGTTATTTGGTCGTGAAGAGTGACTTTTACGAGCCTGCTCAAAAGTACGCGCAATATGCGCTGATCTGGCTGCTTCCGGTTATCGGGGCGATAGCTTGTTATCTGTTTGTACAGCCTACCCTGGGGGCTAGCACTAAGCATGCTGCTTATGATTATGACGATGCCGCATTCGTCAGTGCAGAAGATGGATATGCCGGTCCCCAGCACCACGATTAATTTTTGAATAAAAATAATCATTAATTCTCATCGTATGAGAATTTGCAGTTGATGTTTCTCGTCTTAATGCTAGCATGCTTATATACAAATTTATATGCTAGCTCTCTATGGCTGTTCTTCACCAAATAGATATTCCTCAAAGCGAACGCGTTTTACAGGTCCTGGCCTGCATTGCCCGTCATGGCGAGGCCTTGTCTGCACGTGAACTGGTAGAGCAAACCGGCTTGCCACTGAGCACCTTATACCGCCAGCTCGCACCCCTCAAGAAATGGGGCCTGGTGCAGGAACATGCGCAGACGGGCTTATATGAGCCTGGCCCGCTGGCAGTGCAACTGGCGCGTGGTTTTGACCAGCATTCCTGGCTGATGAGTGCAGCGCGCGATGAACTTGCCGATCTGGTGCAAAAGTCGGGTGAGAGCGTAGGTTTGTTAGCCTATGTCAATGGACAAGTGGTTTGCCTGGACATGCAGGAAAGCCAGCAAGCCCTGCGCTGTTCTTTTGCCAAAGGCCGTGCCAGTTCCAGCGTGCGCGGTGCGTCGGCCAAGGCTTTGCTGGCACATCTGCCGCCAGCCTTGCAAGACGAATTGCTGGCGCAGAATTTTCTGGAAAATGCACCAGTATCCGGCCAGTTGCTGCAAGACTTGCAAACCCAGTTGCAAGGCATACGTGAACAGAGATATGCCACCAGTGAGAATGAAGTCGATCTTGGTATCTGGGGCGTCAGCGCACCTGTGTTTTCTGGCCGCCATAAACTTGAAGCCACCTTGTCCCTGATGGCACCTGCCCAGCGCATACAGCAACGCAAGCACGAACTCATCAATATGACTTTGGCAGCAGCCGACAGACTGAGCCACAAACTAAAATATCCATAAATCCCGGAGACACCATGACTGCTTTTCATTTTCAACAGGGCAGCCTGCCCCTATTGATTTCCATGCCACATGTGGGTACCAGCATACCGGATGACATCGCTGCACGGATGCTGCCAGTCGCTCAAGAAAAAACCGATACTGACTGGCATTTGCGTGAACTCTACAATATGGCAGCAGAGCTCGGCGCATCCACCATCGCGGCTGAATATTCACGCTATGTGATAGACCTGAACCGTTCGTCCGACAATGCCAATCTGTATCCGGGGCAAGATACTACGGGTCTGTGCCCGGTTGATACCTTTGCCAAGCAGCCACTATATGCACCAGAGAATTTGCCGACAGAAGCCGAGGTACAGCGTCGTATCGCCACTTACTGGTTACCTTATCACCAGCGATTGCAACAAGAGCTGGAGCGTCTGTTGAGCCTGCATGGTAGTGTCGTCTTATGGGATGCGCATTCTATTGCCTCGCTGGTGCCGCGTTTTTTTGAAGGTAAATTACCCGACCTGAATTTTGGTACAGCTGACCAGAAATCCTGTGACATAGGTATGCAGAATGCATTGCAGGCATGCCTCAGAAATTCTGCCCATGCGCAAGCCTATACCCATATTTTCAATGGCCGTTTCAAGGGTGGTTTTATCACCCGCAATTACGGCCAGCCATCTCGTCATATCCATGCAGTGCAACTGGAGATGAGTCAGTGCATATACATGAATGAAGCAGCGCCCTACGAATACCGGCCTGACCTGGCAGTCAAGGTACAACCTCTGCTGAGGCAGTTGCTGCAAGTCTGCCTGGACTGGAACAAGACACAAGGGAGTACCGCATGAGCAGCCTGTTTGCCCATCACGCTTTGCTGCCTCAGGGCTGGACCGGTAATGTACGCCTGCACTGGAATGAAGGTGGTGATCTGAGTCAGGTCGAGCAGGATGCTGTTTTGCAGGCCCACGAAAATCAGGCGCAATTTGTCGTGCCCGGTATGACCAACCTGCATTCGCATGCCTTCCAGCGCGCCATGGCGGGCATGACGGAAATGGCAGGTGAGGGCAAGGACAGCTTCTGGACGTGGCGTGATCTCATGTACCGTTATGCCCTGCATATCACGCCTGAGCAAATCCAGGCCATTGCGGCGCAATTGTATGCTGAATGCCTGCGTCATGGTTATACCGCAGTCTGTGAATTTCATTACCTGCATCGTGACCATGATGGCAGTTTTTATGTGCGCCCAGCCGAGATGGCAGAGCGCGTTATCGCTGCTGCAGAACAGACTGGCATGGGCATCAGCATGCTGCCCGTGTTATACAGTTACGCCGATTTTGGTGAACAGGCTTTGCGCCACGACCAGCGCCGTTTCTCCACCAATGTGGCCGAGATCATGCAATTGATCGAAGCACTGGAAGGCAAGCGCAATGCCCAGGTTGAAGTTGGTGTCGCTCCGCATTCCCTGCGCGCTGCCAGTATCAGCCAGATACGTGAACTGGTAACGGCACTGCCCGCCGCCCGTCCTATCCATATCCATATCGCTGAGCAGCAAAAAGAAGTCGATGCCTGCATTGCTTACTCAGGCAAACGCCCGGTAGAACTCTTGCTTGATAGTGAGCTTGTGAATGAGCGCTGGTGCCTGGTGCATGCCACGCATCTGAACAAGGCTGAAGTGCAGGGTATCGCGACCAGTGGCGCAGTGGCAGGAATCTGCACGACGACTGAAGGCAATCTCGGTGATGGTTTTTTTGATTTACCAGATTACATCGCAGCTGGTGGTCGCTTTGGTGTAGGCAGTGACAGCCATGTATCACAAAGCCCGGTAGAAGAATTGCGCTGGCTGGAATATGGCCAGCGCCTGCGCCTGCAGGGCCGCAATATTGCCAGCGTTACAGGTCAGCGCAAGGTTGGTGATTTCTTGTATCAGGCAGCCCTGCAAGGTGGTGCCCAAGCAAGCGGACGCAAGCTTGGACAACTGACTACTGGCTATCGCGCCGATATGGTAGTACTTGATGACGCGCATCCGAATCTTGCAGGTGTAGCTAGCACGGATGTGCTCAATACCTGGATCTTTTCAGGCAATGACAATCTGGTGCGCGATGTGTATGTAGGAGGGCGAAAACTGGTAGTACAGGGCAAGCATATACATCAGGCAGAAGTTAATTCCGCCTACAAAAACTGCATGAATATTCTGCGAGCCCTATAACAATCCCTGTAGCAATGATCACAAAGTGCAATAAGACTTTCATTATTGCACCATGTGTTGAACAACTATTCAACAATTACGCAGCTGGCCGAAAACGCCCAATTCCCTGATTATCGAGAGATTGAGTAAGAGCGAATTTTACCTTCTCAATATTTTTTAATTTCCAGGTCCTTTTTGTTTGTACCTGTTGCTCTTGAAGTGTATCCCGCACAAAGTGCAGGTAATGTAATTCATCCTCATTCCTGGTAATGCCAACGTCCGATATCAGGGCATTGAGCACTTTGTCATTGTGCAAGAAAAATTCAGGCTTCTTTTGCAGCCAGACATTTTGAAACAGTGCCTCCAGTAACAGCCTTTTACGTGCATGAGGATCTTGTTCCTGGTTTGCCAGATATTTCTCAAAGCTCGATTGTGCATGTAAAAAAGCTTTGTTCTCCCTGTTTCTATTCCACAGAGTCAGACATATTGCGCTGACGATGAATGCGAGGATAAAGCCTGCAACTCCTAAAAACATGAAAACACCAAGTATGGTCAGCACTATTCCGACCAGTTTGAATTTGGCGTAATAAATTCTTGGTTGATATCCCAATGTATCCGCAACAGTGCCGATGATCAGAAATAGCGCTGCCACGCTTGAATACTTTACTGGATATTCCATACCCGGAAAGACGAGGCTGAGCATGAAATAAATACCGCCGATGAGAGCACCGGCGATCATGCCTTCCATATTGATAATCAGCATAAGTTTTTTCCAGACCTGGTTAGCCGCGCAATCTCGCAGCAGCATCCAGCAGCATTTTCTCCGTCGTTTCCCAATCCACACAGGCATCAGTGACTGAGCAGCCATATTTGAGTTGCGATAAATCGGCGGGGATAGGCTGGTTGCCGGCAATGATATTGGATTCGATCATGACACCGACAATGTCCTTGTTGCCGTTGGCGATCTGGTTGATGACATCGGCCATGACCAGCGGTTGCAATTCCGGTTTTTTATAGCTGTTGGCGTGCGAGCAATCGACCACGATATTGGGTGGCAGCTTGGCCTTGGCCAGCGCTTGCTGGGCCATGGCAACAGACACGGTATCGTAATTTGGGCGATCACCACCACCACGCAAGACCACGTGGCCATATTGATTGCCGCTGGTGCGCACGATGGAGACGCGGCCCTGGCCATTCAGGCCGAGGAAAGAGTGGGGGTGTGAAGCAGACAGGATCGCATTGATGGCAATGCTGATATCGCCATCCGTACCATTCTTGAAACCCACAGGTGTAGAAAGGCCGGATGACATTTCGCGATGAGTCTGCGATTCTGTCGTGCGCGCACCAATGGCAGTCCAGGCAATCAGGTCACCCAGGTATTGCGGCGAGATCGGGTCCAGCGCTTCGGTTCCGGTTGGCAGGCCTAGTTCACAGACATCCAGCAAGAAACGGCGGGCCTTTTCCATACCCTCATCAACTCGGAAAGAATCATCCATATACGGGTCATTGATGTAACCCTTCCAGCCCGTCGTCGTGCGTGGTTTTTCAAAATACACGCGCATGACCAGCAACATCACATCCTTGACTTCTTCCTGCAGGGCTTTCAGGCGACGGGCATAATCCAGACCGGCAACCGGGTCATGGATGGAGCAGGGGCCGACGACGACGAACAGGCGTTTGTCCTTGCGTTCCAGTATGTTGCGCAGGCTCTCGCGGCTTTGCTCGACAACATCGCCAGCCAGATCGCTCAAAGGCAGGCGGGCATGCAGTTCTTCAGGGGTGGGCATGTTCTCGAAAGAACTGACGTTGATGTTTTCCAGTATGGTGTGTGTCATGTTAAGTAAGGGGCTTTTGCGTTGAATTTGGCCTACATTATCACCGATTACTGGATTTTTAGAATTGCACGCTAATCACAATCACACATTATTTGATCTGATCTGTTCTGATCGCCTAAAGATAAACTCACCTAAAATCAAGAGTGAGCCATTTTTACTGCGTCATGACGGATGCGTTTAATGGCATTTTTTCATTGAAAATGATGACCATGTTAAGTACCGCGCAACAACAAGAATTTGCCAGTCAGGGTTTCCTGGTACTGCGGCAGCAGGCCAGTGCCGCTTACTGTGAAGAAGTGATTGCCTATTGCGAACAGCAACTGGCGGGGCAGGTACAACCCATAGAATATGAGGCTGATACCCGCTACCCCGGTGCGCCTGCTTCTCGCGATGCGGAAGGTGGCCTCACTGCCAGACGTCTATTGCAAGCCTATGCACGTGACCCGCGCCTGGCGCAATGGGCGACCGGGCCAGCATTGGCAGCGCCTTTATTGCAATTGCTGGGTGATGGGGCTTTGCTGTCGCAGTCGCATCACAATTGCATCATGAGCAAGCAACCGCAGTATTCCACCGCTACAGGCTGGCACAGGGATAGCCGTTACTGGAATTTCCAGCGTGCAGAACTCATATCGTCGTGGCTGGCACTGCGCAATGAAACCGTAGAAAATGGCTGCCTGCTGGTGATACCCGGTTCCCATAAAACCGATATTGATGTTGCCCAACTCGATGAAGCGCAGTTTTTGCGTACTGACCTCGAACAAAACCAGGCTTTGCTGGCGCAAGCCCAGCCTGTGCCTTTGCAGCAGGGTGATGTCTTGCTGTTCCATAGCAATCTATTTCATGCGGCAGGCAAGAACCAGACTGCGGCGACCAAGTTTTCCATGGTATTCACGTACAGGTCTGCAGATAATCCGCCGCGACCAGGTACCCGCTCTGCGACTTATCCTGAAATTGCCTTATAAGCGCAGACGGCACTCTCAATCTGCACTATGCTGTAAGTTATCGTCCAGACAGAAGTGGAGTATCACTATGCGCAGTATGTCAAAGTTGTTGGCTGTGGCTGTGATTGTCGCCTCCAGCCTCTGTGCCCAATTTGCCCAGGCGGCCAGCAAGGAAGTGTTCCCTGCCCAGCCTGCTCTGGCTGGAACCATGCTGAACGGCAAGCCATACAAGCTCGACACCAGTAAGGGCGAGATCATACTGGTGACCTTCTGGGCGACATGGTGCCCAACCTGCCAGGCCGAGATGCCAACATTTCGCAAATTTTATGAAGCCAATAAAAAATCGGGCTTTGAACTGGTCACCGTCAGCATCGATGATGCCATGAGTGATATTGATGACTATGCCAAACAGGCAAAATGGTTCAGCAGGGACAACCAGGGCTTCCCGTCCCTGTGGCGCAATGCACCGGACTACCAGGATAATTTCGGCAAGGTATTTGCCACGCCTACCGTTTTCTTGATAGGTCGCGATGGCAAGGTTATGGAATCATACAAAGGCGGCATCAAAGCTGCGCAATGGGCGCACATCAAGGCCATCATCCAAAAGAAGCCGGGCTCGACGAAAAGTTGACCAGCGTTTCAATATTTCACCTGGGATGAAGCCGTCCTTTGTAAGCATTTTATTTGCATTTATCGTAATAAAATCTAGTCAAACTTGCTGCATTGCCATAATGACGTTACTATCTGATAAGTTTCTTGAATTGGAAGCTAATTAGTTGTATCGCTAGTCTGTTCTACTCTCCCACACAATCCCTGTCCCCAGGCGCATCGCCATGCATAAGTCTGGTCTGCTGCTGTTAGGGATTTGGCATGAAAGGTCCTGGTGAAGTCAAATGCGCTTGTGCAATCCTGTTCCAGCTTTGCGGCTCATGACCCTGCTGACTTTATTTGCGCTGGTATTTGGCATCAGCATGCATGCAGCATACGCCAAAGAGGTGGTGATGCTCACAGCCGACCCCATAGACCAGCGCGGCCAGCCTTTTCCCTTGAAACTCGCAGATAAACTGTTTGAGTTTATTGAACGGGAGGGCGGCTTGCAGATACAACAGCAACGCAGCCCCTGGCCACGCGCATTGCAGGCCGCAGAAAATGGCGAGGGCGTCATATACGGCGTCACCAAAACCAAAGAGCGCGAAAAAATCTTCCATTTTTCCCTGCCCATACAATCGAAGTATATGTTCCTGGTGACCAGGAGTGATGCCCAGTTCCGCTTCAATACCATGGCTGATCTCAAGGGCAAGACCATAGGCATACCACGCGGCTTTAGCTATGGTGACCGTTTCGACGCGATGAAAGACAATCTCTTCAAGGTTGAGGTCGATAATTACGCACCCTTGTCACGTATCTATAAACTCTTGTTCCGGCGTATGGATGCGGGATTGTTTGGCTCTGTGAATAAAGACCCGCACTTTCTTGAAAACAGGTTACAGGCCTTGCGTGATGAAAATGAAGGCAGCAGTTCACCTTTTGCCGATATACGTTTGACCGTCTTACCCAAGCCACTACTGATAGACACTATCCATTTTGCGGTGAGGGGTGACAAGGATGACGGCATCATCGACAAACTCAATGTCGCCATCCTCAAAGCCCGCAAGGCCGGGCTTCTGGAAGAGCTGCGTTAGTTCTTAAATATTTTCAAGCGCAATCAATTCCTGCACAGTCTGGCGACGGCGGATTTGTCTGATCTGTTCACCATCGACCAAAATCTCAGGTATCAGCGGGCGGGAATTATAGTTAGATGACATGCTGGCACCATAAGCACCGGCATCATGGAAGACGAACAGGTCACCAATCTCGCAAGCTGGCAAATCCTGGGTCGTGACCACACCACCATCTTCTTGGGTGAACACGTCACCAGATTCACATAAAGGCCCGGCCACGACGGTAGGGCGCAAAGTCGTGGTGCGCGCTGTGCCATCTGCCGCATGACAGCTAATCCGATGGAAGCTGCCATACATGGAAGGGCGCACCAGGTCATTAAAGCCGGCATCAACCAGTGCAAAGAAATTACTACCTACCTGTTTTTGCGCCCGCAATTCAGAAATCAACATACCGGATTGCGCCACCAGGAAACGCCCAGGTTCTATCTCCATGCTGATCTTGTGGCCCAGCAGGGTTTCAATTTCTTTTCTGGCCTTGTCCCAGATTTCAAAATAGTGCGCAGTATCGACCGCAGGCTCGTCACCACGATAAGGGATGGACAAGCCACCACCGATGGAAATTGCCTGCAAGTCACGCTTGCAGATTTTCACCTGTTCTATCATGGCATCGCACACGCTTTGCAAATGGTCATAATCAACGCCAGAACCGATATGCATGTGCAGGCCCACCAGTATCAAACCATATTGATCAATGATGGCCAGTGCGTTTTGCAATTCCTCATGCCAGATACCATGCTTGCTTTGCTCGCCACCAGTATTGGTCTTGCGGCTATGACCATGACCAAAACCAGGGTTGATGCGCAACCACACGGCATGGCCTGGATGTGCCTGGCCCAGTTGTTCCAACATCTGCGGTGAACCACAGTTGACCGGGATATTCAATTCCACCACGCGCTTCAAGGTTGCACGGTCCAGCAAATCCGCAGTGAATACGATGGGGGCATGGCCAACATGTTCAGCCTGGCTGGTATAACCTGCGGCTAAAGCACGTTCTACTTCACCGAGTGAGACAGAATCCACCATTACGCCTTCTTCACGCATCAGGCGCAGCAAATGGATATTGCTGGATGCCTTCTGGGCAAAGCGGATCACATCAAATTGACGCAAGCGGGCAATTTGCGCTCTTATAATAGTGGCATCGTAAGCCCAGCAAGGTGTGTCGAATTCCTTGGCAATATGGGCAAGCTGGCTGGGTGTGATAGTCGTTGTCATGGCAATTTTTCCGGGGCATCCTGAGGTTTGGTGTAAGCTCTACAGTAACTCTACTTTAACAAGTGCAATCCCTGGTTTGAATGGGATTCCATAGGGATTTATTCATCCAGCCAAGGCTTTGATCGGAAATTGACGCAAAATGCTTATGAATCATAAACTCGACCAGTTTGACCAAAAAATCCTGCAATTATTGCAACAGGATGCGCGCATGTCGCATGCAGAGATAGGCCGCCAGGTGCATCTTAGTCAGCCTGCAGTGTCCGAGCGCATCAAGCGCCTGGAGGCTGCCCAGGTGATACGCGCTTATCGTGCCGATATTAATCCCAGGGCGCTCGGTTATCAAATCACCGCTATGATCAGACTATCGACGCAACAGGGGCGGCCATATGCCCAATATGTCGCCAACTGCCCGGAAATTATCGATTGCTATACCGTGACAGGTGAAGACGGTGCCGTCATGCGTGTACTGGCGACCGATGTAGAGCATTTACAGCGTATCATTAATGAATTGAACGCTTTTGGCTCTACCTCGACAGCGATCGTGCTGACTACCCATGTGGCAGGTAAAGCCATCAGTGCACCCGCTGTGCTGATCACAGAATGAAAGGAAAACCATGTCCAGAATATCCCGCCTGAACTTAGGAACATTGACTGCACTGGCCTGCCTGACATGTATGAGCAGCCAGTTAGCCTATGCTGCTGATGAAGAGGTCGATGCCATCACGCCTTATCGTCCCTCGGTATCCAATTCTGCGCAACTGCCTGTCGCCGGGCAACTGGAACTGGAAATGGGCATCAACACCATCAAGACCGGGCCGGCCCAGCGCCAGAGCCTTCCTTATCTGTTCAAGCTGGCTTTTTCCAAGGAATGGGGAGTCTTGCTTGGTGGCGAAGCGCATATCATTAACGATGATGGTGCAGGCCAGCGTGACCGTGGTTTTGGCGATACTTCGCTGACCATCAAGCGGGCGTTTGTCATCAGTGACGATACTGCTTTTGGCCTGGAGTTCGGCAATAAATTCCCCACGGCCAAAGATGCATTGGGTTCTGGCAAGTCAGACTGGACTTTGAATGGCATAGCCAGCCAGGATCTGGGCAAAGTACACGCTGACCTGAACCTGAACATGACACATCTGGGTTTTGCTGAGGATGCAACTTCACACTGGCAAAGTGGCTTGTCAGCGTCCTTTTCGACCGAAATCAATGAAAAAATGGGTCTGACTGCCGAATGGGCTGGCTGGCACCGTTCCGGCACCAAAAACCAGGGACAGGCGCTGATCGCTCTGACCTATAGCCCCAACAAGCGGCTTACCTTTGATGCGGGCATGACCAAGGGCCTGACCAGCAATTCCCAGGACCGCTCCTGGTTTGCCGGTGTCGTCGTGCCGGTAGCCAGGCTTTGGTAAAGCCGCTGTAACTGTTGCCGTAGAAGCAGATGTCGCTGTGATAGCGCAAAACCTGATTGTGACTTAGGTCGTATAATAGGAGCTTGCTTTGTTTCTTGCTATGGAAAAACCATGCTGGCACCTTCTTCACCACGTAAATTTGCCATATTTTCAGTCATTGCCGCAGCGGCGCTGATAGCCCTGGCTATCGCTTTTTTTATGACTTACAAGGCAAAAACACCTATGCCGGAGGTGAGTTTCACCAATCTCAAAGGTGAAAAAATATCGACCCAAAGCCTGCGCGGCAAGGTCGTCATGGTGAACTTCTGGGCTACCTCTTGCGCGACTTGCGTTGCCGAGATGCCCAAGATGATAGAGACTTACAATAAATATAATAAGCAAGGCCTGGAGTTTGTCGCCGTTGCGATGAGCTATGATGCACCGAATTATGTCATCAACTATGCTGAAAGCCGCAAGCTGCCTTTCCATGTGTCCCTCGACCCACAAGGCAAGCTGGCGCAATCCTTCGGCGATGTAAAGCTGACACCGACTACCTATGTCATCGACAAGCAGGGCAATATCCTCAAACGCTATGTCGGTGAACCTTCCTTCAGCGAATTGCACACCTTGCTGGAACAGGCACTGGCTGCCTGATCATCTCATCGTATCATTGCCAGTTCGCCTGATGTCCTGTTCAGCCTCGCAATGTTTGCCATTCCGCCCTGGCCGCTGCGAGCGCAGCTTGTAAAATTTCTACAATTTCAGGATGGCTGATCATGCCATCCCCATCCAGCCTGGCGCCGATGACCGGGACTTGTACCGACGCTGTTTCCAGTATCTTCGCCGACATCACACTCAATACTTCACGCAAGGCCGCATCTGCATGCCTGGCCCTGGGCGAGGCATTCAAGACCACCACAGGTTTATAGACAAATACATCGCTGCTGACGGTCCAGTCCAGCGCATTCTTGATGACGCCCGTCATGCCATGGGCGTATTCCGGGCTGGCAATCAGTACGATGTCGGCGGCTGCTATCTGTTCTTTCAAGCTCAGTACGCTGGCGGGTGGTGATAAATCCAGATCGGGGTTGAACAGAGGCAATGTTGCCATGCCTTGATAGACCTGGATGATGATATCCGGCGGTGCCAGGCGACTCAGGGCACGTATCAGCATGGCATTGAGCGAGGCAGCGCGCAGGCTGCCACAGATGGCCAGTATTTTCATTGGTATATTATTTTGAAAATTGATGTAATTACAGGCATTATGCGACAAACGGGTGATACCTGTAGTAGTCGCCCAATGAGCAAAAAAAGCAACTGATGTGTCAAATCATGACACAAACAATATTATTTTATTGACCAGCAGTAATAAGCAGTCTATTTTTCAAGAAAAATAAATAAAAAGGTAAATGGATGTCAGCATCATTTAGCAATGACGAAATAGAGGATAAATTTTTCCTGTTGGGGCAGAGAGAAATTCTGGGCATTTTGAATGATCTTTCGCACAGGCGTGAGCCTGTCACGGTCTATTTTAATGAGGGCCGCGAATTCATCGTTACTCTGATACTCTCAGCCAGGGACGATGGCCTGGTGTTTGATATAGGTGGCGATTCCCGTGCCAACAAACTGCTGGAAAAAGCCAGTTCCTGCGTTTTTCTGGCCAAGCCAGACGGCATACGCGTACAGTTTACCGGCTTGAACCCCCAGCTTTTCACCTGGGGCGACCAAGATGCCTTTTGGGTGCCGATACCTTCACGTGTCGTGCGCATGCAGCGCCGCGAATACTATCGCAATGAATTGCCTATTGTCGATCCGCTCAAGGTCAGGCTGTATGATGAAAAAGGCGAGACCCTGGCATATTGGCCCATCTTTGATTTGTGCGTGGGCGGCTTGAGTGTACAAGTGTCCGGCCCGCCAGAAGTCAAGGTGCAGGACCGCATCGCCAAATTGCATATCGTGCTGGGCATACGCAATGTCGTGCGCTGCGAAGGCATAGTGCGCCACGTCACTCAGATAGAAAAAAGCAGGCAGGGCAAGTACCGCATAGGGATCAGTTTCCAGAGCCTGCCGCATGAGATGGATGTATCCATACAGCGCCATATCAACCAGCTTGAATATGAGCGGCGCAAGTTGTTGCCAAAATAAACACCGCAAGCCTGAGTACTGCACCTGTGACAATGCTGCTTGTTCAGGCTTTCGTCTTGTTATTTGCAAATATCCTGAGTGCAGCCATCAGGCTGATGCATAGCAGCGCTGCAAGCAGGCTGATGGCCAATTGAGTGAAAGGCAATTTGGCAAAATAAAACAGCCTGGCTAACCCAGGTAACAGCAGCGCCAGAGACAGTACCGCCATGGCACCTGTCACCACCCACCACAACACGGGATTGGGCAGGCGTAAACTATACAAAATATTGGCGGACAAACTGCGGTTGATAAAGATCAGACCGATATTGCCTGTCACCATGGCTGTGAATGCCATAGCCCTGGCCTGATTCACTTCCATTTGTTGTAGAGCGAGGTAATAAATCGTCAGTATGGTCAGCAATAATGCCGATCCTTGCAGCAAACCCTTCAACAAGGTTTTACGATTGAAAATCGTCGCCCTGGTGGCCCGCGGCGGCCTTTGCATGACATCTTTTTCTTCCATCTCTGCTTCAAATACCAGTGAACAGGTAGGGTCGATAATAAGTTGCAAAAACAAGATATGTACAGGCATCAACATGACGGGCCAGCCCAGCATGACGGGGATAACTGACATGCCAATCACTGGGATGTGAACGGCAACGATAAAACAAATGGTTTTCCTGAGGTTATCAAATATCCTGCGACCTGATTTGACGGCTGCCACGATAGAAGAGAACTCATCGTCCAGCAACACCAGGGCTGCAGATTCACGCGCTACATCCGTGCCACGCTTGCCCATCGCTATCCCTATGTTTGCAGCTTTCAGCGCCGGTGCATCGTTCACACCATCGCCGGTCATGGCAACGACTTCTCCAGCGGCTTTGAAGGCATTCACCAGGCGCAGTTTTTGTTCAGGCGCGACCCGGCAAAATATGGCAACGTCTGCTATGCGCTGCTGCAATTGCGCCTCATCCATCTCATTGAGTTCTGCGCCTGTGATAACGCCACCGGTCACTGGTAAGCCACATTGTGTCGCAATGTTTTTAGCGGTTGCCGGATAGTCACCGGTAATCATGACTACCCGTATTCCGGCAGTCTGACATTCATGGATGGCTTCTGGTACACCTGCCCGTACTGGGTCTGCCATGGCAATCAGGCCGACTAGTTCAAAATCAAAATCATGCTGGATTTCGGGTAACACTGCTTCTGTCGTGTCGTCGATGACTATGGGCGCATGGGCAGCCTTGAATTTTGCCTTGGCGACACCAAGTACACGTAGCCCTTTTTCAGCCATCAGGTTGACTTGTTCCAACAATGCCTCTGCGTCGGCGGGCGGCAAGTGACAAAGATCGGCAACTGCCTCGGGCGCGCCCTTGGTGGCAATGACATACTGTTCCCGGTCTTCTGATGCCCAGACTCTGGACATGGCCAGCAATTCCTTTGACAGGGGATACTCTTCAACCAGTCCCCAGCCTGCGTGCAAATGCTCAGTCTTGCTGAGCATGTTTATTCCCGCACCTTGAATGGCTACCTCCATGGGGTCAAAAGGCTCACGGTGACTGGCTAAGATGGCGTACTCCAGTACTTCATGAAATTCTTCTGGCAAATCTACTCTTGGTTGCTGGCAATCAATGACTTTATTCCCGGCGAATAACTGTACGACCTCCATTTTATTTTGCGTCAGCGTGCCAGTTTTATCCGTACAGAGCACAGTCGTTGCACCTAGCGTTTCTATGGCTGGTACTCTTCGCGTCAATACCTGCTGCCTAGCCATGCGCCATGCACCTATACCCAGGAAGAGCGTTAATACGACAGGCAATTCTTCTGGTATTAAGGCCATCGCAAAAGTAAGGCCTATCAACACCCCATCCAGCCAGAGCTGGCGATTGTATCCATACCAGATTGCCAATATCACGGCCATGGCCAGGCTGGAGAGGGCGACATATTTGACCACCTTGCGGGTTTCCACTTGTACCCGCGTGGGTTCGATATCGACTGATGACAAGGCTGTCCCTATCTTGCCTATGGCAGTCTGGCCACCAGTAGCTAGCACTTGCGCCAGTCCTTTACCTTGCACCACCAGACTGCCAGAAAAGACAAAGGGCGAATTTTCGCCACCAGCTTGTCCCATCGCTGCTGGCAAATTTTCCTGGGCAACTTTGTTGACGGGAACAGATTCACCAGTCAGCAGGGATTCATCGACTGTCATGTTCAGGCACGACAACAAGACCGCGTCTGCAGCTATCCTGTCGCCTTCTGCCAGTACAAGCACATCGCCAGGAACCACTTCCCGGCCTGCGATGCGTATTTGTTGGCCATCCCTGATGACCAGTGCCCGTGGACTGGATAAGTCACGCAAGGCCTCGAGCGCACGCTCAGTTTTGTGCTCCTGATAAAAAGTGATCGCGATGATGACAAATACAAAGGCCAGCAGTACCAGTGCCTCACGCAAGTTACCCAATAACAGATAAATGCTGCCACAGGCGATCAGCAGCAAGAGCATAGGCTCGCTTAATACTGTCCAGGCAATTGCCCAGATATTGCGTGGCCTGGCTGATGGCAACTCATTGGGGCCAACAGTCTGCAGCCGCTCTTTTGAAACGGCAGAACTCAGACCGGTTGTCGCTGCAAGTTCAGGTGTGGCCATGTAAGCGCCTGTCAGTGATAGTTCAGGGTTACAGCTTTACAGAGATAAGCAGGCTGGTATATTGATCAATCTCAAGACTGTCGCAATGAATCAGAAAATAGTGTTTTTCATTCCATTGCCAGTAACATCAGCAATAGCTTGTTTAGTAAAAGTGCTTAAATCAAAATCATCATTCAGCAAAGTCAAGATAAGCTACAAGTTGTGCTTGTAATACCGTTTCAGGAATTTTATAACACTGCTCATACCGGCTTCCAATCATGTCTTTAGTGCTGCGTACTCTTTTTCAAAGCGAACTACTGTCCATACGGCATGGCGTGGCGAGACCTGCGCCTGAAGATAGCAAGGAGCTTGAGTGCGAGACTGCCGACCTGGTATTGCTGCCCATCGCTGGCGTGCTGGCCAAACATGATGGCCCCAGGCAGCATGTCATTGCGAATGCCAACCATGCGATTTTTTTAGGAACAGGCCAGCCTTACCGTATCACCTTTCCCGGTGATATAGGCGACGAGGCGCTGGTACTGGATTTTTCAACGGAAGCACTCATGCAATTGCTGGTCGATGCCGCGGGCGTACAGCAATTGTATGCCCCGGTATTGCGGCCACATAGCCTGCTGCCACCAGCCAGCGTGCTGAGCCGCGAGCTTTTGTGGCGGCATTTGCATGAGCCAGTCATCGATAATCTGGCAGTACAGGAAATCAGTGTTTCAGTACTGACTGCCTCGGTGCGAGCGGCCTGTTTTGAGCGCCAGCAACTGGACCGCGTCAGGCATACCCAGACGCAACGCCGCAGACGACAGCAGGTTGAAGCGGTCAAGGAACTGATCTCGCTGTATCCCCAGCAGGAGTGGGCGCTTGATGAACTGGCCCGCCAGGTGCATACATCACCGTTTCACCTGTCACGGGTATTCAGGGAAGAAGTCGGTTTGCCTGTTCACCGTTACCTGATACGTACCCGTCTGGCGGCAGCCCTGCGCGACATGCGGGCAAGCTGCCATGACCTGACACAGATTGCCCATGCATGTGGTTTTGCCAGCCATAGCCATTTCACGTCCAGCTTCCGTTCGGTTTTCGGCATGACGCCCAGCCAATCGCGGCAACGCAGCATGATTTGAGTAAGATGTCAGCACGATGTGAGCAAGATCTTGGTAGCACCAGGTATGACGGGCATTTAAGCTAACCTGGATTGTTAACTTCCGGTAAGCATAGATGTCTCATTACTTTGATGTCAGGACCAACCCCCGTCAGGCATATCCCATACTGGCACTGCTTGTTACGCTGATGCTGGTTTTTCCTTTTGTTGCCATGCAATTTGGCAATGCCTGGGTGCGTATCGTGGATTTTGCCTTGCTGTATATCATGCTGGCGCTAGGTCTGAATATCGTCGTCGGTTTTGCCGGTTTGCTTGATCTTGGCTATGTCGCCTTCTATGCCATGGGTGCCTACATGACTGCCTTGCTGGCGTCACCGCACTTTGCCATCCTGCTGGAATCCGTGATCAATAATTTCCCCATACTCGGCCAAGCACTGTTGTGGCTATACGGGCCGGAGATTGCCGCGCACGGCATACATTTGTCAGTATGGGTTATCGTTCCAATGGGTGCAGCGCTGGCCGCAGCACTGGGTGCATTGCTCGGTGCGCCTACCCTCAAATTGCGCGGCGATTACCTGGCGGTCGTGACCTTGGGCTTTGGTGAAATTGTTCGTATCTTCATCATCAACCTGAACTCGCCCATCAACATCACCAATGGCCCCAAGGGCATCAACATGGTGGATCATATCCGCATCTTTGGCGTATCACTGGGTGGTGAGCCTGGTTCGCAAGCGACTGTCTATTTTGCCGGGTTTTCCATGCCATCGGTGAATGCCTATTATTTTCTCTTTCTCAGTCTTTGTGCCAGCATTATCTTCGTCACCGTGCGCCTGCATGATTCACGTCTGGGCCGGGCCTTTGTCGCGATCCGTGAAGATGAAACTGCAGCCATTGCCATGGGCATCAATACCCGCAATATCAAATTACTGGCGTTTGCCATGGGCGCCTCCTTTGGTGGCGTGGCAGGTGCGATGTTTGCTGCCTTCCAGGGCTATGTGTCACCAGAATCGTTTTCTCTTGGGGAATCGGTATCCATCCTGTCCATGGTGATACTGGGAGGCATAGGCCATATACCCGGCGTGATCCTGGGTGCAGTGCTGCTGGTGTTACTGCCCGAATTACTGCGTTATCTGGTGCCACCGCTGCAGCAGCAGTTATTCGGCCACATGCTGATAGAGCCCGAAGTCCTGCGGCAATTATTGCTGGGCCTGACCATGGTCATCGTTATGCTCAAGCGTCCGGCAGGTCTGTGGCCTGCACCCAGACATGAGGACAAGATGATTCCTGTTGCCTGAAAAAGTGCTGATAAAATGTGCGCCATAATTCAGGGAAGGAAAAACGAAAATGACGATAGAAAAAATGCGTGTACAGGTTGAGCTGGCCTGCAATGATGAGGCGGATTTTGAAGAGACCATGGCATTGCTCGATAGCCACATCGCCTCTCATCCCGAGAATGCAGAATATCTGCGCATGCGTATTGCCATGTTTGATGCAGCCTATGACCATATTTCTGCCTGGAAGGACAGAAAAGTGCTGGCGCTCTTGCAGCCTGAAGACCTGGATAACCAACTTGAGATACTGGCGCGTCAGCACAAGTCTGCATACTGGATTACTGATGAAGTCTTTGAAGAAAAGATGCGGGCGCTGTTTCCTGATGAAGGTGGCGACGAGGATGAAGATGACGACGGTGAAGAGTACGAGGAGGGAGAAGTAAGCGAGCATGAAGACGATGAGGATACGGAAGATGAACCTGTCGATCCGGCCCTGCTTGCCGCCCGCGAGGCTTTGGAAAAAGAGGCAGCCAGTTACTCAGAGCAACTGGAGCAACAAGCCATGTATGGTTTTGTGCAACTGATGAAAGAGCATGCAACAGATGCAGGCAAGGCTGACAAGATACTGGCAGCCTGGTCTGAAGCAAATATCTGGAATCCGTGGTTGCGTTACAGCATGATTTTGCAGGCTCTGGCAGTACAACCTGATTCAGTTGAATTTAAAAAAGAGCGGGCCCGATTGCTGGTTGCTATTTGTGATGCAGTTGAAGAAGATAGTGCCAAGGCGCCTCCCGGCTTTTTCGAGCACATGATATTAGGCCGTATGCATGCTCATACAGTGTATGAGGCTATAAACGCTATCGATGAAATCGATAATCTCGAAGATGCCGATCTATTGACGCAAAAAGGCCATCTGCTGAAAGCGCTGGATAAATATCCTGCAGCAGCAGACGCCTACAGGCTCGCTGCCAAAGCCTATGAAGCTGCCTTGCAGAATAGTGGCGAAGAGGAGCAGGAAATACTAAATCTCAGACTGCAAGAGGTCTTGCAGGAGGCTGACACCTGCCAAGGTGGGCGTGCCAGTATTCACGCAAGGCATTTTGCTGAACTGGAAAATTCCATGGCACAACTGGGCCAATTGTCCACCAGTCTCAGGAACCAGGAAGTTAGCTTTAGCGACAGGACAGAAGCCATGGCCAATCTCAAATCGGCGCTAGGCGAGTGGCAAGAGCAAAGTAGCAATATGCCCGAAGAGCCGGGCGAACTGGAGATGCAGGAAATAAAATCCGCCGCTGCCAAAGTCGCCAGTTCCACTGTCGGTCTGGTGAGCTGGGAGCATATAGACATCGTCCCCATGGAAAAAGCTGCGTTCAAGGACGAAATGCATCCATGGCTCGATGAGATGCAACAAGCCATGGCGAAGACCGACATGCAGTTTTTGTCCTGGTTTCAAAATATGGCGAATGTACTTATCTTGAAACGTGAAGCCCCGGGCGCATCCTGGCTGGCACCCACACAGGAGTTTGCCTTGCTCATTGAGGCAGCAGGCAATGCGCGCCTGAAGCGCTGTGTAAGCTTGCTCAGCGATGGCAGTCTGCTGCTGACTTCGGATGCGCGTAGCAGCTCGTATTACCTTAGCGGCCCCCGCGTGCACAGCTTTGCCCTGTTCAAATCTACACCTGTAACAGATATGCTGGCCTTGCATGAGGCCAGGTTACACGCCCATCTGGCTCGCCAGCCTGGTGTTGAAGTCAGGACTATTACTGACCTGGCAGACATAGAAGAGTTTGAAAACCTGTTGCGCACCCATGCCCGCGAATTCCGTCTCGCCTATGGCATAACCGACCCCGAAATCCGCGGAATGAATGTGCAGTTCAATGATGTTTACGCACATGAATTAAAGCGGGAAGTGGCAGAAAGGCTCGCTGCATTGCAGGCAGGGTAAGCCAACAAGTGTATCCACATCACTTATCTAGAAAAAAAGTTCTAGACAAAAGTTTCTAGAACATTTATTCTGCATCCATTGTTAAATCCGGATGCTGAATATGTCTTCTGCTGTTGCAAAATCATCTATCCCCAAGCCCACGGCATCTGAGCTCAATTTGCTCAAGGTGTTGTGGCAGCATGGCCCCATGAGTGCCAAGCAATTGCATGAAACCATACAGGACGAACGCCCCGACCTGGCCTATGCCACGGTCTTGCGTCACCTGCAAATCATGCACGGCAAGGGCATATTGACGCGGGATGAAAGCCAGCGCTCGCATGTATATGCCCCCTCGCAAGAGCAGGATTCGCTGCAAACCAATTTGCTCAAGGACATGATACAAAAAGTCTTTGCCGGTTCTGGCAAAGCGCTGGTGCTGGCTGCCTTGCGTGGCCATGTCACGGATAAAGAACGTGATGAAATCGAACAGATCATGCAGGATGAGAAAAAATCATGATGCCAGCTTCCACATACGCAGAATACACAATCGCTGAATTGCTAGGCTGGCCGCTGCTGCATTTTGTCTGGCAGGGCGCGCTGATCGCCAGTATCTGCGCCATTTTGCTGGCGGTGACCCGTAATGCCCGCCCGCAATTGCGGTATGCACTGGCTTGCACGGCAATGCTGGCTTGTTTGTTGTGGCCTGCGCTAGGCATAGTGCAGCAATGGCAAGAACCGCAAACCATCAACCTCGAAACAGCCATACAACTGGCAGGCAAGGCCAGCATTTCACTGGACCTGGTCTGGGTCAGGCAAAGCCTGCTTGCTGCACAGATCGAGGCCTGGCTGCCGCTGGTAGTCACCCTGTGGAGCATGGGTGTGCTATTGATGTTGATGCGCCTGGCACTGGGCTTGCTGTGGGTGTATCGCCTTGGTCAACATGGCAATGATATTGCAGTGCTGACGCAGCAATGGCAGGCACGGACCAATCAATTGGCCTATCAATTTGCCATACGCCGCCAGGTGCAGGTGAAGTTCCAGCAAGACTTGTTGAGCCCGGTCACTTATGGCTGCATCAAGCCTGTCGTGGTCATGCCTGCATCCTTGCTGACCGGCATGGCACCCGACATGATAGAGGCCTTGCTGGCACATGAACTGGCCCACATCAAGCGCTGGGATTATGTCGTCAACCTCTTGCAAAACCTGGTCTTGTCGCTGCTGTTTTATCACCCTGCAGTGTGGTGGATATCCAAGCGCATCGACGCTGAAAGAGAACTGATTGCCGACGACATGGCCGCCGCCATGCTGGGCCAGACCCGACCACTGGCGCGTGCCCTGCAAGTGCTGGATAAATTGCAGATCGCTGCAATGCCGCAAGCCGCGATGGCGGCCAGCGGTGGTGATTTGCTGTCACGCATCAAACGCCTGGTGCGCCCTGATTCACAACCCTGGCACTGGAAGATGGCCGCGCCCGTGCTCGGTATTGCTGCGGCACTGTTGCTGGTATTGCAAACCCAGGTGAATGCCACACCAGAGTCATCAGAGCCCTCAGTGCCGTCAGCCCCAGTTGCTGCCGCAAAAGCAGAACCAGCTACCCACATCAGCGCCTATGTCAAAACCAGTTCAGAACATGTACTGGTGGTGGATGAACAAAGCGGCAAAGTCTTGCTGGAAAAAAATGCTGACACCATCGTACCCATCGCATCCATCAGCAAACTGATGACTGCCATGGTGACATTGGATGCGAAGCTGGATAAAGATGAGGCCATTACCATCAGCAAAGAAGATGTCGCGGGCTGGCATACCAACCAGGTCAAACTGCTGCCAGGCACGGTGCTGTCGCGGCAGACCCTGATGGAGTTGGCGCTGATTCCTTCCAGCAATGCGGCTGCCAAGGCACTGGCCAGGACCTATCCTGGTGGCAAGCCCGCTTTTGTCGCAGCCTTGCAAAGCAAGACGGCCAGCCTGGGTTTGCAGGCTACCCATCTGGAAGAAGCGGCGGGTATCTCACCCAATAACCGCTCGAATGCCAGAGATATTGCCCGCCTGGTCAAGGCTGCAGCCGGTTACCCTGAATTGCGCAAGCTCGCCAGCCGTAGTGAAGGTAGCTATAACGTTGCCGGGCAAACTTATGACTACCAGAGCACCAACAGCCTGACAGCTAGCAAGGACTGGGACATCAGCCTGTCAAAAACCGGGTACTCCAAAATCGCAGGCCGTTGTCTGACCATGCGTACTACCATCGCTGGCAAGCCCGTCATCATGGTCTTGCTGAATGCAAAAAATAGCGATGTACGTACTGATGATGTGATGCACATACGCACTGCACTGGAAGCTGCCAAGCCCGGCTAAACCACAGTCCCATTTACACACTGACTGTCCTGCGCCCTGAACCCTGAACGGCGCAAGGACCAGTCACACCCGTTACAACCCTTAATCTGTCGATGAAAGAAAACATCATGCTTTTTCAGCAGGCATCAACACGTCTATCTACCATAGCGCTCAGTGTTCTGGCACTGTTTGCCGGTAAGCAGGCGTTAGCACAACAACAGGCACAACAAACACCACAACAGGTAGAAATCAATGCAAAGTCACAACCCAATCGCGATCGTCAAGACGACGTGGGCATGCGCAGCGTCTATGGCCGTGAAGATATAGAAAAATACGGGGACACCAATCTCAGCGAAGTCTTGAAACGCCTGCCCGGCATCAGTGTCACCGAGAGCAAGGGCAAGGGCGCAGAGATACGCATGCGTGGCCTCGGCAATGGTTACACCCAGATATTATTGAATGGACAGACCACGCCGGTAGGTTTCACCATAGATAGCATCGCCCCTGACTTGATAGAAAAAATAGAAGTCATGCGTGTCGTCAGCGCCGATGTCAGTGCCCAGAGTATTGCTGGAACGATCAATATCATCCTCAAGAAAAAAAGCAGCAACCAGGCGACAGAAATCAAAGCCAATGCCAGCCTGCAGGCCGGACGTTTGTCGGGCAACCTGTCATGGAGTTTGGGAGATCAAGTGGGCGATCATCCTGAAATTTCTTATGTGATGGCCGGCACGTTCGAGAGCAATGTCAATCAGCTCAATACCCTGGCGACAGAAAGCCAGTCTGAACGCGCGAGCATGCGTGATGCATGGGTAACGACAGCAGACAGACAACTGCAGCAAAGCCAGCAAAACCGTCGTGATGCTGCCAGCCTGTCGCCACGCCTGAACTGGAAAATCAATGCGCAAGACAGTCTGAGCTGGCAGGGCAATTTGACTCTCGCGAGGCAGGAGCAGACCAAGCAGGAAAAAGAAAATACCTATGTTGGTGACAGTACCGATTTCCCGGATAACCACTCCATCTGGAGCGCCCACGTATTCACCTCGCGCAATGATCTGAGTTGGGAGCGACGCCTCGCCGACAGCGCCAGGCTGAGCATGAACCTGGGCTGGAACAGCCTGGACAGATCGACCAAATTTCATTTCTGGGGCAAGGACAATGCAGGGACATTAAAAATACATCGTTATGTCACCGGTGATGCCGATGAAAATGAATACCGCTTCAATGGCAAATACCTGGCACCGTACTCAGAATCACATGTGCTGAGTCTGGGCTGGGAAGCCAGTCGGGCATTGCGTCATGAAAACCGTAATGAGCAGGAATTCAATCTCCTTCCTGACAGCGCACACTACTATCAGGCGAGTCTGCAAAAACAGGCCATCTATCTGCAAGATGAATGGACTATCAACAGCGCCTGGTCAGCTTACCTGGGTTTGCGCATGGAGCGTATCAGCAGCAATAGCACAGAGGCAGGTAACTTTGATGTTCAAAACAAAGCCAGCATGCTCAGCCCGATATTGCAAAGCGTCTGGAAAATCGACGCCCAAAGACAATGGCGCATGGCACTCAACCGCAGTTTCAAATTGCCTACCGTGGGTAATCTCGTACCACGCCTGTTCCGCATCGATAACAACAATACCCCGCTCAATTCAGATTTTCAGGGCAATCCCAACTTGCGGCCAGAACGCGCCTGGGGCATGGAGCTGGCTTATGAGCACTACCTGACTGAGAATAGCGTCATCAGCGCCAACACCTATTGGCGACGGATAGATGATGTGATGCTTGAGCAGACTGCACAGGTTGGCAGCACCTGGGTCAGCAGCCTCGCCAACAATGGTCGCGCCCGTATCCTTGGTCTGGAAATTGAGGCAAAACTGAACTTGCAGCAACTGGCGTCCAGCATGCCAGCGCTGGAGCTGCGCGCCAATTTCAACCGCAACTGGTCAAGGGTAGAACAAGTGCCCGGTCCTGATAACCATCTGGCACAACAGGCGGGTTTGCTGGTCAGTACCGGTGCCGACTACCAGATCAATCCCGCCTTGCGGGTGGGGGCAGATTACAGCTATCAGGCCGCAAATAATATTCGTGAATCAGCTTATCTGACAGGGCACAACAGCCCCAGACGTCATCTCGATATTTACCTGGCCTGGAAGCAAAACAAGCAAAGTCAGTTGCGTTTTTCAGTCAGTAATGTGCTGCAACAAGACAAGATTGACAGCGGCATCTATACCAATCCAGTTTCACGCTGGACAAATATAAATCAACAGCAATCAGCGCGAACCTGGCGGCTGGTATGGGAAGTGAAGTTGTAATTCTGCCCGGCAGCATCTCTCCATTTTTAAAACATCAGCTGTTAAAACAACAGCTAAAAAAATTTTTAGGAAAATAAAATGAAATCAGTAGTCCTGTATTTCTATCAAATCAGCATCTTATTCATCGCAGCCATGTTCAGCCTGACAGCCACGAGCGCAGAAACTGACAAGCTCAAACGCATCGTTGATGAGGTCATACTCCCGGTACAGGAAAAAAATGCCATCCCCGGCATGGCTGTCGGTATTTTCGTTAATGGCAAACAATATGTGTTCAACTACGGGCTCGCATCCAAAGCCGGGAATGTTCCCGTCACCGATAACACCTTGTTTGAGATAGGCTCCATCAGCAAAACCTTTATCGCCACCATGACCACGCTGGCACAGGGCAGGGGAAAGCTGGCCCTGAACGACAAGGTCGCTGACCACATTGCCAGCCTCAAAGGCTCGCAGTTTGGCGAGACTAGCCTGCTGAGCCTGGCAACACACACGACAGGCGGCTTGCCCCAGCAGGTTCCGGATGAAGTGACCAGCGACGAACAACTGATCACCTATCTCAAGAACTGGAAGGCAGATCATATCCAGGGCACATACCGCACTTACAGCAATATCAGCATAGGCCTGCTCGGCGTTATCGCTGCGCAGAGTCTGCAACAACCCTTTGCCACCATCATGCAGGAACAGATATTTCCCACTATGGGCATGAATAATAGTTACATTGTTGTGCCAGAAAGCAAACGTGCAGACTATGCGCAAGGCTATAAAAAAGACGACACCCCGGTACGCATGAGCGAAGATGTGCTCTCGGCAGAAGCCTACGGCGTCAGAACCAGCGCCAGCGACCTTGTGCAATTCATCCGCGCTAATCTGGGTCAGATGGAACTCTCCCCCGAATTTGCAGCCGCCCTGAAAAACACACACACCGGCTACTTCAAAGCGGGCGGCATGACCCAAAGCCTGGTGTGGGAACTTTATCCCTACCCGACAGATATTGCTGCCGTGATCACAGGCTCATCCCAGCACATGGCCTTTGACGCCACTCCGGTGACCAAAATCACACCACCGTTCACACCTGGTAAAAACGTTTTTATCCATAAAACCGGCGCCACCGGTGGCTTCGGTGCCTACTTCGCCTTTGTACCAGCCAGGAATATGGGTATCGTCATCCTGGCCAACAAGAATTATCCAAATCAGACACGCATAGAGACGGCGCAAAAGATTTTGAGGCAGTTGGGCATGTGAATTTCTTATTTTGAGAAATGCCATGCTTTCTTCAAGACTTGTTGGCGTCGTAGCAAGTTAATCGCAAGCTAATCCCGACGAGTTGAATATAGACGAGAATGTAAGGCCGCTATATGCGGCCTTTTCCTTTTTCAGGGGATAGACTCAAATGTCGCCCTTGCTTCTTCGTGCTTGCAAAATAGCAACAGTACGCAGATATACATTTGATGTATCGTCAGCGAAATCACCGCCATCGCATGAAACATGTGGACGGGGCGCTGGGGGTTCAGTATTCTTTCATTATTCGTATAGGCTTTCAGGGTTTGCTGCTACGGGATGGGATTCCGTTTTGTCGCTTTCTTGAAGATAGCCAGTCATTGCATGCATGTGCATTGATTTTCATGTAACAAATTCAGGAGTTGGTCATGGCCACGGAAGAAAACGGTGTAGTGTACGGAACAGAAGATCTGTTGACGAGTTTGTGCAACTCGGTAATACGGGTGTTGAATGTCGCCACAAATAGCAAGGTGCATTATTCTGCCATGGTGCAGCGCATCACGAAGATAGGCTTGAAGCCGGACATCGGTTGCTTTGTGTTGTTTGATGGCGGCTTTTCCGGGCTGGTGGTGCTGAATTTTGATGGTGATACGGCGCTGGAAATCTACGAGAAATACATGCTTAACATGGGCATGCCCAAGTCTGAGCTGGCGTCTTCGTTTACCTCGGATGAGGTGGCGAATATCCTGGGTGAGTTGATGAACCAGATCGTGGGTGACTTCACTGGCAAGGTGCGTCGCGAACTGCAGACCAATATCACGCAGAACCAGCCGAAGATGTTGGTGCTGACCAAGCAGGTCATGTTGAGTGTGGATACGCCGCTGGACAGGCCGGAACTGCGCAGGGTTTCATTCTTCACTGAGAAAAACAATATTTTCTATCTGGAACTGGCGATAGACAGGACAGAGTTCATCAAACTGCATGACTTTGATACGCATGAAGTGGCTGATCCTGATGCTTTGCTGGACTTTGAGCAGGCTTCGGAACAAAAGTCCTCTTCTCCCGCCGCGCCTGATGATGACGAAAACTCCGAATTGCTGAAGTCTCTGGGTATGTAATTTAAGTTTGTAATATCTTAGAGTTCAGTTTTGCCTGTCTGGAGCAGGCAAGCAAACGAAAGGCCGCACTTGCGGCCTTTTTGCTATTCAAGCGGGAGGGGGTCTCAGGCCAGTTTTTTAACTACCACGCAGCCTATCGAATAACCTGCACCAAATGAGCAGATCACGCCTACATTGCCTGCTTCGAGGTCGTCCTGGTATTTGTGGAAGGCAATGATGGAGCCAGCCGATGAAGTATTGGCGTAAGTGTCCAGAATGGTTGGTGATTCTTCTGGCGATGCATCACGGCCCAAAATCATGCGGGCGATGAGCAAATTCATATTCAGGTTAGCCTGGTGCAGCCAGTAGCGTTTGACATCGGGAATGGCGATGTCGGCAGCCTGTACCGTGGAGGTAATGACGGCAGCTGCCATGGGGCAGACGTCCTTGAACACTTTGCGGCCTTGCTGGCGGAACAGTTTGTCTGGCTTGCCTATGCCGCTTTCATCTGCACGGTTCAAAAAGCCAAAGTTGTTGCGGATATTGTTCGAGAACTGGGTCTTGAGCTTCAGGCCGACGATTTCAAACTGGTGTTTGGATGTCGCCAGGTCTGCACGTTCTACGATGATGGCGGTGCAGGCATCACCAAAGATGAAGTGGCTGTCACGGTCGCGCCAGTTCAGGTGGCCGCTGGTGATCTCTGGATTAACAACCAGTACCGCACGTGCCTGGCCGCTTTGGATGGCGGTGACAGCTGCCTGTATGCCAAAGGTGGCAGAAGAGCAGGCGACGTTAATATCATAGCCATAGCCATCTATACCCAGGGCATTCTGGATTTCCACAGCCATGGCAGGGTAGCCACGTTGCATATTGCTGGCAGCGCAAATGACGGCATCAATATCGGTAGCAGTGCGGCCTGCGCGTTCCAGCGCCTGGCTGGCGGCAGCGACGGCCATTTCACACATGATGGACGGTTCTTCATCGCTGCGCTCAGGGATGTGTGGCACCATGCGGTTGATGTCGAGCACGCCTTCCTTGTTCATGACAAAGCGGGATTTGATGCCTGAGGCTTTTTCTATGAAGGCGACGCTGGATTCCTCCAGCGCGACTACTTCACCACTGGCGATGGAGGCGGCGTTTTGCGCATTGTGTTGCTGGACATAAGCATTGAAACTGGCGATCAGTTCTTCATTGGAAATAGACTGGGAAGGCGTGTACAGGCCGGTGCCGCTGATGACTACTTTACTCATCTCTTGCTTTCTGGTTATGTCGTTCTGAAGTATGCGCAAAAATGCGCGACGAAGTCGCTCGATTTTACACAATAAAGATGACAGTTAAACGAGAAACGCACAGAAATAGAGTGCTTATTCCAGTTTGGTGCGTCTGGAACAAGCACTCTGTAGTGCGGCAATGAAAGAATCAGGCAGTCAATTGCTGTCTGTGGTGCAGTAAATGGTCTTCAATGAAGCTATTGATGAAGTAGTAACCATGATCATATTCAGGCTGATAGCGCAAGGTCAGTGCTTGCCCGGCTGCGGTGCAGGCCTGGGCAAATTTCTCAGGATGCAGCTGTTCAGCCAAAAATTTGTCGGCAAATCCCTGGTCTATCAAAATGCCTTTGGGGAAGGGTGCCTGGCTCTGCTTTTGCATGAGTGCTGTGGCGTCGTACTCGACCCAGGTACTTTGATCAGTTCCCAAATAGCCGGTGAAAGCTTTTTGGCCCCATGGACACTGGCTGGGGGCTGCGACAGGGGCAAAGGCCGATACGCTGCTGAATAACTCAGGATGGCGCAAGGCCAGTACCAGGGCACCATGACCACCCATGGAATGTCCCATGATGCCAACGAGCGCCTTGTCCATGGGAAGGCTGGCCAGCAGCATGGGCAACAGTTCGGCGACGATATAGCTGTGCATACGGTAGTGCTTGTTCCACGGCGCTTGCGTAGCATCCAGGTAAAAGCCGGCAGCCACACCAAAATCCCAGTTATCGCTGTCGCCGGGGATGTTGGCATTGCGCGGGCTGGTATCTGGTGTGATGAGGATAATGCCTTCGCGTGCGGCAATGGCTTGCGCACCCGCCTTGATCATGAAGGTTTCTTCTGTGCAGGTCAGGCCAGCCAGGTAAATAATGGCCGGGCAAGTCTCGCCTGCCATGGCCTGTGGTGGCAGATAGACTGAAAACCGCATGGGCAAGCCTATCTCGGCAGAGTCATGCTGATAAAAGCGCTGCACGCCGCCATGGCAGGCGTGCTGGCTCAGCAAAGTCACTTCTTCTGCGTCGTTGTTGGATTCGCGCTGCGACATCAGAACAACACCACTGAGCGTATCGATTCGCCGCTCTTCATGAGATCAAAGCCTTCATTGATGCGTTCCAGCGGCAGGCGGTGGGTGATCAGGTCATCGATATTGAGTTTGCCTTCCATATACCAATCGACGATTTTTGGTACGTCAGTGCGGCCACGTGCACCACCAAAAGCTGACCCTTTCCATTCGCGACCAGTGACAAGCTGGAAGGGGCGGGTAGAGATTTCTGCGCCAGCTTCAGCCACGCCGATGATGATGGATTTGCCCCAGCCCTTGTGACAACACTCCAGCGCCTGACGCATGACCTTGGTATTGCCTATGCACTCGAAAGAATAATCAGCGCCACCATCCGTCAACTGGATGATGTGATCGACCACGTTTTCTACTTCGTTCGGGTTGATGAAATGGGTCATGCCAAACTGGCGCGCCATGCTTTCACGCGCCGGGTTCAGATCTACACCAATGATCTTGTCTGCACCAACCATTTTTGCAGCCTGTATGACATTGAGACCTATGCCACCGAGGCCGAATACAACAACGTTGGCACCCGCTTCAACCTTGGCCGTGAAAACCACGGCACCAACGCCGGTAGTGACACCACAACCGATATAGCAAATCTTGTCGAAGGGCGCATCTTCACGCACCTTGGCAACCGCGATTTCCGGTACCACGATGTAATTGGAGAATGTCGATGTACCCATGTAATGGAACAGCGGTTTGCCATCGAGCGAAAAGCGCGATGTTGCATCCGGCATCAGGCCGCGGCCCTGGGTGGAGCGTATCGCCTGGCAGAGATTGGTTTTGCGCGACAGGCAGAATTTGCACTGGCGGCATTCTGGTGTGTATAGCGGGATCACATGATCGCCTTTGCGCACACTGGTGACGCCGGGGCCGGTATCAACGATGACGCCTGCACCTTCATGGCCGAGGATGGCAGGGAACAGGCCTTCAGGATCAGCACCAGAGAGTGTGTAATAGTCGGTATGGCAAATGCCGGTGGCCTTGACTTCAATCAGCACTTCACCAGCTTGCGGGCCTTGCAGCTCAACTTCTTCTATCGTCAGTGGTGCTCCGGCTTTCCAGGCGATGGCGGCTTTGGTTTTCATGGCTGTCCTTTAAATGGTGGGTCTTGGTCTGACACTAAAATGAGTTTGCTGATTGTGCTGTAAAGCGCAGTGACTCTGTAATCTTTTTGTATGTATGGCCGATTTTGCGTTAAGAATGGCTTAAAAAGACGGGTGATGCCGTTTCGATTATGATGAGTGCTTTATTGAATATTATTGGGCCAGGGCTAATGATGAAGCCAATCAAAGCAGTGAAGTCAGGCATGGTCAAACGACCAACATTGGCACGCACAGTAGACATCGTGGTTTACCCCGGTTTCAAGGCACTGGAAGCGATAGGCCCTATGTCGGTATTTGAATATGCGAATATTCATTTGCAGCGTCAGGGCAAGCCTGCCGCCTATGATGTGAAGATTGCAGCGGCGCATTTGGGGCCTGTGCGTTCAGATACCCTGATGTGCCTGGAAGCCAGCAAGATCATCAATACCCTGGCCTTGCCGGATGACGCCATCATCGTCGGTTCGCGCCATATACAGCAGGCGCTGGCAGATAATCAGGCCATTATCGATTGGGTGGCTGAAGTTGCGACCAGGATCAAACGTCTGGCCGCGCTATGTTCAGGCGCTTTTTTCCTGGCCCGTACAGGTTTGCTGGATGGCAAACATGCGACCACGCACTGGAGCGTCGCCCAGCAATTGCAAGATGACTTTGCTGCGGTGCAGGTAGATGCTGATGCGATTTTTATACGCAGCGGCAACCTGTGGACTTCTGCTGGTGTGACCGCTGGCATAGACCTGGCGCTGGCCTTTGTGGAAGATGATTGCGGTCATGAACTGGCGCTCGAAGTTGCCAGCGACATGGTGGTGTACCTGAAACGTCCTGGCGGACAATCGCAATTCAGCACGCATCTGATGAGTCAGAAAACGGCGCAAACCAATATCCGTGAATTGCAGCAATGGATATTATCCAACCTGCACCAGCGTCTGCCTGTGTCGCAACTGGCAAAGATGGCAGGCATGAGCTTGCGCAATTTCACCCGTTTGTTCCAGCATGAAGTAGGTGTCAGCACAACAGAATTTATTGAGACAGCGCGCCTTGAATTTGCCCGGCAATTACTGGCAGACATGTCTGAGCAAACCCTGCCGGTGAAAACCATAGCCGCACGCTGCGGTTTTGGCAGCGACGACCAGTTGCGCAGGGTATTTCAAAAACGATTGAAGATGTCACCAACACAGTACCGTGCAGCGCTTGGCTGAAAAAGGTTTAATATCGTCCGACTTTACATGGCCATGTAACGCCCCGGCCTGTGGTTAAGGCTGATGGCCAGGTTCAGCGCAAACGCACCAAGTACAGAAGCCAGCAAGGCCGTAGGCGTGACGACCGCCAGTGACGCCGCCACGATGATGAAATCCACGCCCATTTGCAATTTGCCGGCCCGTATGCCACGTTTTTCTTGCAGATACAGTGCCAGTATATTGATGCCGCCGAGACTGGCCTGGTGGCGGAATAAAACGATGAAGCCGACACCCATCATCAGGCCACCTGTCAGGGCAACATAGAAAGGCGTCAGGGTGTTCATCGCAGTCAGGTGTAAGAGCTTGGGATGCAGGCTGGAAAATACCGAGACCAGTGCTACTGCACAAAAAGTTTTCAGGGTAAACCGCCAGCCCATACGCCGCCAGGCCAGCCAGTAAAACGGCAGGTTGATGAGAAAAAACACCATGCCAAATGACCAGCCTGTCGTATAGTGCAGCAAGAACGCCAGGCCAGCAGTGCCCCCCGTCAGCAAGCCCGCCTGATTGAACAGGGCGATACCCAGAGACACCAATAAAGTGCCAGTGATAATTGCCAGCACATCTTCCAGCAGGCTATGCGGAATAAAGCGTTTCGATGCAGTGGCGGTTTTCATGAGGGAGCAGGGTGGCAAATGAAACTGAATTTTACGCCGCCGCTCTTGAGTTCACGTCAGGCAAATACCTGCATTTTGGTTTTCATTGACCTGCGTCAAACCTGGGTCATGAGTTTTGCAACACAAGACCCCATAAAAAATATGGCTGATCAAATATGATCAGCCATCAGTGTTTTCAACAAATCAGCCTGTCAGTCTGTGCAATCCAATCAGACCTTCAATGCCTTTAACTGTTCTTCCGCGTCTGCCCGCAGTTTCTTGCTCAATGCCGGTTTGAAGCTGAGTGCTTTTTCAAAATATGAAATTGCCTTGGGTTTTTCATTCACTGCTTGCAGGCATTGCGCCAGGCGGTAATAGATACCGGCATTGGTGTCTAGCGTCTGGGCCTTTTCAAACCAGCTCAAGGCTTCTTTGTGCTTGCCCTGCTCCTGCAAGGAGCGTCCCATGCCAAATGCGCCCTGGTATTTGGCAGGAAAGCGTTGCTGCAGGTCGGTAAAAATGCGTTCGGCATCGCTGTATTTCTTTTGCTGCACATAATTTGCACCTATGCTGTACAGTATGTTGCGCTGCATGTTGATGAGTGACTCAGTATTACCGGGAATGGCACTCAGGGCCGCCGTTTCGGCACTGGCAAATTTGTCGTCTGCCAGGTCCACATTCGCCTGCAATAAATTGCCAGCAGCGCTATTCACTTTCGCGGTTTCTATGACCAGGTTTTGTGCCTTGCTTTTGCCACCACCAGCAATCGCCGGTGCCTGCAAATAAAATTGCAACAGTGAGCTGCGCGCGCTGTAATTTTTTGGGTCCAGTTCCACTGCCTTGATAAAGGCGTCGCGGATTTTGCCGGCGTAGGACATGGCGGCAAACATGCTGCCGGATGTGGCCTTGGTGCCTAAAACATTGCCCAGCATTTCATGGCATTCAGACAGTTGGGGATGGGCGCTAACACATTGCTCTGCGTATTTCGCCGCTTCATCGAGTTTGTCGAGTTTGCCTTCGGCCAGTATCAATTCTGCTTTTACCAGCAAGGCGTCAGCGTTATTGGCATCGGTGCTTAATTTGGCATTCGCGGCTTTTTCTGCTTCAGCATATTTCTTTGCCTTCATCAAGCCATCGTACTCATGGGCGCTGGCGGCTTGCATGGTGAGCAAGGTGATGGCACTGGCGAGCAGAGCAGGTACAAGTTTCATGGAAGACCCCCGAAAAGAATTGATCCCTCATTAACGCTGCGCCAGTCATTTGGTTGACTGGCGCAGTGAAGGGACAAAACCGCAGGGATCAAAAAGGACAGATCAGTCTCAGTCTTTCTTTTCCGTTTCCAGTTCCTTTTGTGTTTCTTCTGCTGTGGTGGCTTCCCTGGCCGGGAAGAAATAATCACGTGGATTTTCCTTGAAGCGTGTCCAAAGCAAGACAGTCAGCAAACCACCCTGGCCAAAACTGACGCGGCGCGAACGCAAGGCTACCAGCATCGCCAGGCTGAAGCTGACACCAAGATTGACCATGCCTATGCACATGATGCCAAACAGCGAATACACAGCCACTTGCCAGCTCATGATATTGTCGAGGCCGACCAGGGCAAAGGCAAAATTGGCACTGGCAAAGGTGATGTGGCGGATGTCTATCGGTAAGCCAAAGAAACTGCCCAACTGCCCTATCGTACCGAGCATGATGCCAAAGAAAAAATTCCCCGCTAGTGCGCCGAGATTATTACCTATGTAAGTGGTGACACGCAGCAGACGCGTTTCTCCGAGCAGGCGTTTGAGCCAGCGCAACTGGCGCAAACGTTCTGGGATATTGCCATAGCTGGCCTTGTTATCGTAATAGCCCGAGATCAAACCAGACAAGAACAGGCAGACACCGGCAATGGCTGCATGTGGCAAGGCCAGGCTGGCGAAAGGGTCGATATCATGCAGCAGATGCTGGGCCTTTTCTGGCGACACCAGATGTTTGCCCGTGATCGAGACCCAGCCCCAGGCAATCGCATACGCAGTAGGCATGGCCAGACCAATATTGCCGATAATGGCAATGAATTGTGAACGCAACACGCGCACAATGAGTTCTGCCAGTTCATCGAGTTTCTGTTTGCCGCCATCAATAGCCCGTGCCAGCAAGGCCGCAGTCATCGCCGGTTGCTTGGTGGCGATGGTGAAATGCAATACATGCACCAGCATGAAGCCGCCTGAATAATTCAGGCTGTACAGCACGGCATAGCCAAACGGCGCCAGTGCAAGGGTGCCGAACAAAATCTTGATCAGCGCCATGAAGCCGACGATGAAGCCAGCCCCCAGGGCAGAGCGCAACATCTCCAGCCATTCTGCGCGATTATTGGTTACATAATGCTCACCGCTTTTCCCGGCTCTTTCGGTTACTTGCAACGACAAGAGCTCGGTATTGCTTTGCATGAGATTGCGCAAGCTATGGTTGTGGTTTTCTGCGATAGACAATTCCTTGAACAGGGTAGTGCCTATGGCAGCGGCATGGTCAGTGCTGCGGCTGTCGAGCATGTCAAGCAACTGGCGCAGTCGCGCTATGCTTTGCATCAATTGCAGCAGCAGGCGCGTCAGGCTGATCGATACGCCTTGCATGGCGGCAGTGCGGCGTATACGGTTGGCGATGTCTTCACACTGTGTCAGCAAGACTTCGATATGTTTGCTGTCTTCCCGTTCATGTGACTTGTCAGCCAGCCATTTTGTATAGCAAATCACATAGTCATTGATGGCGTCATTCTGGCGCAAGAAAGGCGACTCGAATTTTTCTATATCAGGATAATTGCGTACCAGTTCGGCTTCCAGGCCGATATTTGTAATACGGTAAGACAATACCTGCACGGCACTCAAGATTTCACATGTCAGCGCGGCATACGTAGTGCGTGGGGCGCGTGAGCGGAAACCTATGGCCTTGAGCAAATCCATCCAGGACTGATCCGCGACTGCATTGATCCAGATATGATCCGTTTTTTTATAAAACAACTGGCCAAACACATCCTTGATATAGGCGTCATTCACCAGCGGCGGCAAAAATTTATTCATTAATCTTTGCCTGGCCGCTGACCAGAAACCAATATTCTGGGTAATACCCACGTCTGTGAACAAATGTACCAGCTTACGCGTGGTCAATACCTGTACCAGATAACAGCGCAAGGCCTTGCGCCATGCCGGATTACTTTGCAGCACAAAGCACAGCGCACGCAGGTTGTCGGTAGCCCTTGCGGTATCTTGTGGGCGGGGTGGGCGTATCTCTGCAATCAGGTCACGCAAGTACTGGATATCGTTGAGTGCAGGATATTCGCCAAGGCGGATTTCAATTTCCGCTAAAACACTGTCTAAGCTCAAACCTTTCTCCTCAAAATGCCATGAACATAAGCTTGTAACGCAATTCATGGGTTTTGTCATGCAGCTAGTAAAAGTGGAGAGCCTTCCATTAGCATACCTAAGTCTTTAAGAGGTGTGGCAAATTGCTGATTTTTCAAGAGCAGCACAATGTAAGCCATTGCATTTGCATGCAAAAAGAGGCAATTTAGTCTAAAGTGTCGGGGTGTTCATTAAAAAGGTTGAGCGTTGGATAATTTATTGTTGGTGCTGGCTGCCCTGTTGCTGGTCTTGTTAAACGGCTTTTTCGTGGCGGCAGAATTCGGTCTGGTGAAGTTGCGTCAGACCAGGGTGCGCAGTATTGCGAAGACTTCGGGTTTGCGAGGCCGCCTCTTATTCACGGTGCATCAACACCTGGATACCTATTTATCCGCCTGTCAGTTGGGCATCACCCTGGCGTCACTGGGCCTGGGCTGGATAGGTGAACCCGCCTTTGCCCGCTTGCTGCATCCTATATTTTCCCTCGTCGGCGTTGATTCTGAAGAATTAATACACGGCATCTCCTTCTTTTTCGCTTTCTTTGTTATTTCCTTCCTGCATATCGTCGTTGGCGAGCTTGCGCCAAAATCGATGGCGATACGCATGCCTGAGCGCGTCTCTTTGTGGACAGCGCCAGCCCTGTATGCATTTTACTGGGCCATGTATCCGGCGATCTGGACACTGAACTTCAGTTCCAACAAGGTCTTGAAATGGATAGGCCTGAGTGCTGAACATGGTGGTGATGCCCATTATTCGCCTGAAGAACTCAAGCTCATCCTGCGCGGCAGCCATGGCGGCAAGAAAGAAACCCGCGATGAGTGGAGCATCATGGCCCAGGTGCTGGACTTTGGCGGCCTAGAGATTTCTGACCTGATGCGCCCCATCAATGAAGTCGTTGCCATGTATAAGGGCGTCAGCCTCGAAGAAAACATGCAGACTGCCGCGCGTAACCGCTTCAGCCGTTATCCTTACTTTGATGAAGATGAAGAAACCGTGCTCGGCATGCTGCATCTGAAAGACCTGTTCCTCGCGCAGCAGGCTGGCAAACCGCTGGATGATCTGAGCAAGCATTTGCGCCAGGTTGAGTTTGTGCCGCCTACCATGCCTGCGCTGGAATTGTTCCGCCGCTTTCGCAAAGGCGCGCCGCACTTCGCCATCGTCGGCGTACGCGGCAGCAAGCCGGTAGGATTTTTGACGCTGGATAATCTGTTGAGCGCCCTGGTAGGCCAGATACGCGATGAATTCCGCCAGAATGAAAACGACTGGACGACACTGGACGATGGTACCCTGATAGGCAAGGGCAGCCTGCCGCTGTTTACGCTGGGCAGCGCCCTTGGTTTTGATGTCGATAGCGATGAAGTTGAATCCATAGGCGGCCTGATCATGCACAAGCTTGGTGATTTGCCGGTGGAAGGGCAAAAAGTCGAATTTGACCGTTTTGATGCCGTCGTCAAGAAAATGAACGGGCCCCGTATCATTCTGGTCAGGATACATCCCAAATCCTGAGAACAGGACATTTCAAGTTGTTGAGCCGGTGACACCATACTGTTGCCCAATATCAATAACTTGTTAATTCTCTTGTCATTGTTGTATTTTGATTATTGACACCATTTCACCTGCTTGTCCTTCACGTTAGAATGATTACCCGTCAAAGTTGATTTCCTGTCGTAATTGTATTGGCTCACTGAGGCAAAAATGCAATGACATCGCACAACAGCTTATCCATCTACTCTCGTAGCTTTTGGCTTACGCTGTTGGTATTTGCCGTTTTTGGCGCAAGTTTTTTTTTGTACGTCGAGTCAGAAAGAGAAATTGATCGCGCTAATGAAACGCGTTTCAATTCCTATGGCTTGATGGAAGAATTGCGGCAGTCCTCGGATGATTTGACGCGTATGGTACGCAGCTACGTCGCGACAGGCGATACAGCCTACAAAAAAAATTATTACCACGTACTGGCGGTACGAAATGGCCAGTCTTCCCGGCCTGCGATAGGCCAGCCGCTATACTGGGATCTGATGGCCACACAGATAGTCGACAAGACTCCCAATGGTGGTGCCATCCAAGACTTTGCAGCAGGCAAGAAGATAGCCTTCTTTGATCTGTTGCGCCAGGCTGGCTTTTCTGAGCACGAATACAAGGTGCTTTTGCAGGCTAAGCAAGGCGCGGACAATTTGGTTCTGGTTGAACTTGATGTGATGCGGCAATTAGAAACTACTGGCCCTCGCTTTGATGAGATTCGGGATCGTCTGATACGGCAACTGCACGGCAAGGAATACATAGAAGCAAAGACCAGTATCATGAGTTTGATCGATACCGCGCATGATCTTATGGATGAAAGGACGCTGCGGCTGGTCAAGGAAGCAGAAGCCAATTCCATTCGCCTTCGCCTTGTCTTCATTTTGTTTGGTGTACTACTGCTTGGCCTTTTATGGCGTGCCTATCGCGCCTTGCATTATACGCTTGGGGCCTCACTCAATGACGTCCATGCAAGTCTTGTAAAGCTGGGAAGCGGTGATTTCAAGCAGGCAATCAGCTTTAATGCAGGCATGTCTGAAAGTATCATGGGATGGTTGTCGGTGACACAGTCTCGCCTGGCTCAGCTTGAAGACCAGAAGCTGATTGACGTTGCAAAAAAACAGAGGATAAGCCAACTGTACAATGCCTTGAGCCAATGCAATCAAAGTATTTTGCGCATTACCAATGAGGAAGACTTGCTGCCAGGTATTTGTGCCGATGCAGTCGAAATTGGCGGACTAAAATTGGCTTGGGTAGGCATTTTTGACGCGGGTACGAATGTGATCAGGCCAAGTGCTTCATATGGCGCTGGCATTGAATACCTGCAGAATCTGGAAATAGAACTCTCTCCAGTCAGCGAGGAAGATCTTGGGCCGAGCGCTCTTGCCTTTATCAACAGACGTCCCGAGTGGTGTCAACAATTCCAGTCTGATCCACGAACAAAAAAATGGCATGAACGAGGGCTCCAGTATGGCTGGAAATCGTCTGCCGCGCTTCCGCTTTTCATGAATAAAGGTGTAATTGGTACCCTCAACATCTACAGTGAAAACGAGAACGCATACGACGATGTCGTGAAAGACTTGTTGATTGAGTTTTCCGTTAATGTGAGCCACGTATTGAATCGGTTCAGGCTGGAGAAAGATCAGCGACATGCTCTGCTGATGGAGGAGTTGCGTAGTTACCTGCTTGAGCGGATTACCTTCCCTCAAAGACTGGATGAATTGCTGTCTGAGGTCGTACTCAAGATTGAGGCCTTGTTGCCAGGATGCATCTGCTCGATCTTGCTACTTGGCAATGAGGGGCGTTATATTAGAACCGGTGCTGCACCGAACCTCCCTGATTTTTATGTGGACGCGATCAATGGGCTGGAAATTGGCCCTGGCCTTGGTTCCTGTGGAAATGCAATGTTTACGGGCCAAAGAACGATTGCGCGAGATATTTCTACCCATCCATTCTGGGTGCAATTCTGGCCATTGGCAAATCAGGCTGGCCTAAAAGCCTGCTGGTCACAACCTATCCTATCTTCGGGTAAAAAGGTCATTGGTGCATTTGCGATTTACCACAAATTTCCGTCAGAGCCAGACGGTTTTTCCTTGAACCTGTTGGAGATGGCAGCACATCTGATCGCAATAGGTATTGAGCGTAAGCAGTCAGAAGACAGCCTGCGCAAGTTGTCACAGGCGGTTGAACAAAGCTCTAATGCCATCGTAATTACGGACAGTCAGGTCAATATCGAATATGCAAATACCTGCTATTTAAGAAACGCGGGCAAGGAATTAGCCGAGGTGATAGGACGAAACCCGAGCATTATGCATTCTGGCAAGACTGCGCCGGAAGTGTTTGAAGAAATGTGGCGACAACTACAGCGGGGTGAAAGCTGGAAAGGTGAACTCATTAACCTTTATGCGGATGGACAGGAGCATACAGACCTCGCGCATATTTCACCGATCAGGAATGCGTCAGGGGTGGTCACGCATTTTCTCGCCATCCAGGAAGATATCAGCGATAAAAAGCGTACTGAAGAGCGAATTAAATATCTGGCGCACTACGATTCGTTAACTGGGTTGCCTAACCGCGCCCTGCTTGATGAGCTTGCACGATATGCGCTGAGCCTGGCGGATCGCAGTCATGATCCACTTGCCGTCATTTTCTTCGATCTTGACCACTTCAAGGATATTAATGATAGCCTCGGGCACAGTGTAGGTGACATTATGCTGGTCGAATTGTCAAAACGCCTGGTCGCTGCCATGCGCGAGAATGACACCATCTCGCGCCTGGGTGGGGACGAATTTATTTTGCTATTGACGGGAGTGGACGAACATAAGGTCGAGCAAGTAGTGCAAAAACTCATGCGCGCGGTGAATGCGCCTTTCCGTATTGGCGAATATGATTTAAACGTAACTGCATCCATGGGCATCGCAATCTATCCTAACGATGGTCACGATTTAGAGACCTTGTCGCGCAATGCCGATGCTGCGATGTACCGGGCCAAACGTGAAGGGCGTAATTCTTACCGCTTCTTCACCCAGGAAATGCAGGAGCGCTCGACCCGTCACCTGGAGCTGGTGAATGCCTTGCGTCAGGCGCTGGAGAAGCAACAATTCCAGTTGCATTTCCAGCCGCAAATATCGATGCAAACTGGTCATGTGCTCGGTGCCGAGGCATTGCTGCGCTGGCACCATCCTGTACTTGGACAGGTGTCCCCCGCAGAATTTATCCCGGTGGCAGAAGAGAGCGGTTTGATTTTACCCATCGGTGAATGGGTCTTGCGTACGGCAGCAAAGCAATGGAAGCAATGGCAGGCCAGCGGTTTGCCAGATTTATTGATTGCCGTCAATTTGTCTGCCGTTCAGTTCCGCCATCATGATTTGCCTGCACTGGTGACACGCATACTGCAAGAGGCAGATATGCCACCGGCATGCCTGGAACTGGAATTGACGGAAGGCGTGGCCATGCATGATCCGCAAGGTGCAATTGCTGTCATGAATAATCTGTATGAGCGCGGCATACGCATGTCCATCGATGATTTTGGTACCGGCTATTCTTCCCTCAGTTACCTGAAAAAATTCAAGGTCTACAAGCTGAAGATAGACCAGAGTTTTGTGCGCGATATTACCAGTGACCCGGAAGACCGCGCCATCGTCAGTGCCGTCATCAGCATGGCCAAGAACCTGGGCCTGATGACCATCGCCGAAGGTGTGGAAACAGCAGAACAACTGGAATTTTTAAAGCAACAGCAATGTGATGAAGTGCAAGGCTACTATTATTCACGGCCCTTGCCGCCTGAGCAGTTTGCAGAGTATTTCCGGAATAGTTTGCAGTAAATGCTGGAGTGCCAGGTGGCACTGACAGCGTCAATCACCAAAACAGATGCCTATGTCTCGGCCGGTTTGCAAGGTATCGCTGTCCATGGGCACGGCTTTCATGCGGCCTGCCACTTCTTCAAGGGCCACATAATTGACGTTAGGAAAAGCCAGTGCCACCATGATACCGGAATGACCTTCATCCAGGGCACGTACGGCAGCTGCGCCAAAGCGCATTGCTGACAAACGGTCAAAGGCTGTGGGGCTGCCGCCACGCAAGAGATGTCCCAGTACTACGGCGCGTGCTTCCTTGCCGGTCATGGTTTGCAAATCATGGGCCAGTCTTTCACCTATGCCGCCCAGTCTCTCTACATGTCCCGCAGTAGCGGCTGCCTGCAGCATAGGCAGGCCATTCACGGCTAGTGCACCTTCCGCTGCCAGTACGATGGAATAATTGCGGCCATTTTCGTCACGCCTTTTGATCATGGTAGCGATTTTTTCCGGGTCGTAGGGTATTTCGGGTATCAGGATTGCATGCGCATTGGCAGCAATGCCGGAGTGCAGAGCTATCCAGCCTGCGTAGCGCCCCATGACTTCCACCACCATGATACGCTGATGGCTTTCTGCCGTGCTGTGCAGACGGTCTATGCATTCAGTCGCAAATGAAACGGCAGTATCAAAACCAAATGTGGTGAAAGTTTTGTCTAGATCATTGTCTATGGTCTTGGGCACGCCTACCACACGCAAGCCTTGCAGGTGCAGGGCATGGGCGATAGTCAGGGTGCCATCACCGCCTATGCAGACCAGGGCATCAATATCCATTTTTTTCAGGTAGGCATGGATGTCTGCACTGCGGTTAATTTCCTGCACACTGCCATCCGGCATGGTGGTGGCAAAACGCAAGGGATTACCATGATTGGTTGTGCCAAGGATGGTGCCACCCAGATGCCCTATGCCGCGCACCTGGTCTGCGGTCAAGCGCGTTACGCCATTATGCGGATAGCGATCAGGCAGTAGGATGCCGTTGAAACCTTCGCGTATGCCATAGCATTCCCAGCCGCGCTGTGCCGCTGCCAGCACAACAGAACGTATGACTGCATTGAGGCCCGGGGCGTCGCCGCCACCTGTACTGATGGCGATGCGCTTGATACTTGCAGTCATGTTCAGCCTGTCAAAAAAGGGTTTTTCTGCAGTTAATTGTAGGGGATGTATTCAATCCCGTGTGAAATTTGTCCTATCACCTGGGCAATATTTTCTGTGCTTTCGCTGAAACTGGCCAGGATGTCCGGACGCGTCATGCCCGCAGAAATACGGCCATTCCAGTAATCAAAACCTGCCTGATCAGGGTTGCGTTGCAAGACATTATTGTACAAGGCAGTCATGAAAGCATTGTCCGTAATATTGTCACCATATAGTTTTTTGAACTCTGCAGAATTGCCAAAACCTGCGGCGGCATGATTGAGGGTTTCTGCGCCGCTGTCTAGTTGCCCTATCCAGTAACCCAAACCCGCCTTGTCTGGTATGCGATTGAACGCTGCCTGATACAGGCGGTATGCCTGCCCTGCATTGCCATCAATGTCGATTGCCAATGTTTGGTCGGTGAATTGCAGACGTTCAATATTGCTGAAAGTATCGGTGAGCCCGTTGACTGCAGTGCCTGGTGCCACAACGGTAGTGACCATGCCGGTTTTTGTCAGATTGACGCTGAAGTAGCCGGACGCAATATTCATCAATACCGTATCTGTCCCCGCACCTCCGTCATAAGTATCTGAACCAGAACCAAGAGCAAACAGATCATTGATAGCCGAACCTGTCCAGTTATCGTTGCCTGATACCATGTTGATGAGTACCTGATCCAGTTTGTTCCAGTCATCGGACGATGACAACAAATAGTTCAGATTGCTGATGCTGAATTGTTCCTGACCAAGCCCATTCTTTACGGTGACGGAAGTAATGGTGCCTGCCGTTGGCATGCTCACTCGTGTTGTGTAACTCAGTCCTGTACCCGTCCAGCTGGCTTGCACCAGATGGGTAATGAAAAAGCCCGATGTCAGAGTTTGTGCACTGGAGGTAACAGCCGCATTCTAGCCACTAAAGAACAGACTCTTGCCGTTGATTCTGATGTTCGCCAAGAATTTCCTTGAAAGTGCAGGTAAAGTTCAAATTGAAATGCCGGAATAAAAAAATGTCCTCAAGTGCAAAATTTTTAGCATTTTATTATTGTGTGTTTGATAATTATTTACTCATCTGGGCTGGCTGCTGTTTTAAAGACTGTTCAATGGTATTTTCAAATAGCGTATGCCGTTGTTTTCAGCATTCGGCAAGGCTCCTGCGCGGATGTTGATCTGTATTGCCGGTATCAGCAGATACGGCATTTCCAGCCCGCTGTCACGCTTCTGGCGCAAGGCGACAAAGTCAGCCTCACTGACCCCATCACGCACATGGATATTGTCTGCCTTTTGTCTGGCTACACTGGTATGTGTGCAGACTTCGCGCCCGGCAGGTGGATAATCGTGGCACAGAAATAGCCGCGTTTCAGGCGGGTAGGACAAGAGTTTTTGTATCGAGTGATATAACTGAGCAGCATCCCCACCAGGAAAATCACAACGTGCAGTACCAACATCTGGCATGAACAAGGTGTCACCGACAAAAATACTGTCACCAATGACATACGCCATGTCTGCCGGGGTATGCCCAGGCACGTTGATCGCCCTGGCTTGCAATTGACCAATGGAGAATTCTTCCTGATCTACGAACAGCACATCAAACTGCTCACCATTCACCGGGAAGTCTGACCCCAGATTAAACATGACCTTGAATACTTTTTGCACCGCGCTGATATTCTTGCCTATGGCAATTTTGCCGCCGGCTTTTTTCTTGAGGTACTGCGCTCCTGACAAATGATCGGCGTGGGCATGGGTTTCCAGCAGCCATTGCAGGGTCAGCTTGTTTGCCGCAAGAAATTCCAGCACCTGGTCGGCAGATTTGTTCGTGGTATGCCCCGATTTGGGTTCGTAATTCAGTACCGGATCTATCACCGCTGCATGACCACCAGGCGCATCGAATACCACATGGGTGGCGGTACAGGTCTGTGTATCGAAGAAACTGTGTACATGTGGCTTGATGTCTGGATTCATGATGAACTCGCGCATGGCGATGAAATGAGTTCTCGAATAATAACAAAAATGTTGCAGATTTTGACATTTAGCATGCTTGTGCGGGATCAAACCAGGTTCAAGACTCGACGCATGAACATGACAGGAATACTATAGTGAACATTTTGTAATGTGGGGTTTTGTAGTTGAGACAGAGTGCCTTTCGCTTGCGCGACGATGATGGCTGCGTTGCAATGCCCGCAATAGCACCACTATCGCGCCACTATTGCTGTGCTTTGCATCTTGCCCTGGTCGCCGGGTAAGCGTCTTTCACTTCTGTTTTAACTACAATAGTCCATTAGCATATTTTTTAATCCAGACTCTCGATATGTTCATCTCTGCAGCAGAACTTGTGGTGGCGTTCATTGGTGCCATGGTTGGTCTCGTCATGGGCCTGACCGGGGCTGGTGGCGGCATACTGGCAGTACCAGCGCTGGTGTATACCCAGGGCTTCAGCATGCAGCAAGCCATGCCGGTGGCCTTGCTGGCCGTCAGTAGCGCAGCCCTGATAGGTGCAATAGAAGGCCTTATGCGCAAGCTGGTGCGTTATCGTGCTGCCATCCTGATGGCAGTTGCTAGCAGCCTGCCTACCCTGCTCGGCGTGCAGGTCGCTCACCGCATGTCGCAGCAATGGCTGATGCTGGTGTTCGCCCTGATACTGGGTGTGGTGGCGGTGAGGTTGATAGTGCAATTGCGTTCGCCTGAATGTGATGATGCGCAGCGTGCCGCCATGGCGCGTATCAATGCCAGTACTGGCCGCTTTGAATGGTCATTCAAGACCGGTGCCGTGATCGCTGGCATAGGCGCAGTATCCGGTTTCATGACAGGCTTGCTGGGTGTGGGTGGTGGCTTTGTCATCGTCCCCATGCTCAGGCATTACACCAATGCCAGCATGCATGTGGCGGTGGCGACTTCACTGCTGGTCGTCAGCATAGTCGGTACCATGGGAGTAGGGTCTGCCTTGCTGAGTGGTACCCACTTGCCAGCTTTGCTGTCAGCCATGTTTGTTGCGACTACGGTAGGTGGCATGTTGCTGGCAAGACGCATCGCCTTGCAGTTGCCAGCAAAAAAAGTACAGATGATTTTCGTTGCTTTGCTTTTGTGTGTTGCAGCGAGCCTGGTTTATCGTGCTGTGGCCTAGTTGAGGTTGCGGCTGGCATTCGTCATGTTCGCACCATTCAGTATCGCTGCCTGTGATTCCAGTTGCCGTGCAACATTGCCGCAGACCAGGTCGCACAGTGCATAGATAGACTCATCAGCGATATGGTAATACACCGAAGTGCCACGGCCTTCGCGAGCTACCAGGCCATGCTTGGCCAAGGTGGACAGATGGCGTGAGACATTGGCCTGCGAGCAGGAGCAACGCTCGGCCAGTTCACCCACATTGTGTTCTTTTTCGCGCAGGCAATTCAAGATGCGCAAGCGGGTGGGCTCAGCCAGCGCCGAAAAATAATGGGCAATCTGTATCAAAGCCTGATCAGATAATCCGTCCATGACAGTCAATGTGGTAGTGGGAATATTTCTATCATACCCCGAGTTTGCAAGATTGCCCACGCTTAATTTACTATTTGCGTAATTGCGCAAATAAGCATATTATATTTCTGCTGCACATGCGAAAGACATCTGCAAAAAACCTGCTAAGGCGCTACATCTACTGAACCATGGCCACCCAAATCCTTCATTTTCATCATCTCAAGCAAGCACTTGCTGTTTTTCTTGCACTATTTTTTCTGGCTGACGTCATGGCGGCTGAACTGGTGGTGGCAGAGGTCAGGGCTGGCAACACTGGCGGCATGATCACCACCGATGGTGTAGTAGAAGCGGTCAGGCAGACGGTGATCGCCGCCCAGATATCAGGTGCCATTACAGAATTGCCTGCAAAAGCTGCCGACAGCATGAAGGCCGGGCAAGTGCTGGCCCGTATCGATGGCCGCGCTGCCAGCCAGCAGGCCAATGCCAGCCAGGCCCAGGTCGAAGCGGCGCGGGCAGAACTGCAACTGGCCAGCAAAGACTTCGAGCGCCAAAAGCAGCTGTTTGCCCGGCAATACATCAGCCAGGCGCAACTCGACAGGGCAGAGGCGCAGTTCAAATCTTCCAGCGCTGCTGCCCATGCGCAAATTGCCGGGGCTGGCGCGGTACAGACGCAGGCGGGCTTCTATGCATTGACGGCCCCTTATGCTGGACGCATCGCTGATGTCTATGTCAGTCAGGGAGATATGGTCACACCGGGCAAAGCCCTGATGACAGTGTTTGACCCAGCCGCGTTGCGTGTGACGGCAAGCTTGCCGGAGGCCAGCATCGCTCGCCTGCGACAGGGCCAAACGGTCACGATAGAGATACCTGCTTTGCCAGCTACGCAACGCATAGTCAGGCTCGATAAATTCACTGTCTTGCCAGTGACTGACGCCAGCACCCATACCGTGCAATTGCGCTTTGAGCTTCCCGCCATCAATAATATAAGTGGGCTTGCACCCGGCATGTTTGCGCGTTTGCAATTGCCTGTTTATACACAGGACAAGGGCGATGCTGCCCGCCTGTATGTACCAGCCAGTGCCATCATCCGGCGTGCAGAATTGTGGGCTGTTTATGTCGTCGGTCCGCAGGGCAAGCCCCTGCTCAGGCAAATCAAGCCCGGCCCGGTTATGGGTAATGAGCAGGAGGTGCTCGCAGGTGTCACGGCGGGTGAGAAAGTACTGCTCCACCCTTTGACGACAATGGCGGCACGCTGAGGACCGGCCATGAACACATTGGGACATTCTGGCCGCATCGCCCGGTTTTTTCAGACTGCACAAATCACGCCCTTGCTGGCACTGGTCGCCTTTTTGCTTGGCATCTTTGCCATCTTCTTCACTCCCCGTGAAGAGGAGCCGCAAATCAATGTGACCATGGCGAATGTGCTGATCCCTTTTCCAGGTGCCTCGGTCAGGCAGGTAGAACAGCAAGTGGCGATACCGGCAGAACAACTGCTGAGTCAGATCGCCAACGTAGAACATGTGATCTCGGTATCGCGCCCCGGCATGGCCATCATGACAGTGCAATTTCAGGTGGGAGTTCCACGTACGGAGGCACTGGTGCGCCTGTATGACCTGGTGCACAGCAAGCGCGACTGGTTGCCTGCCAGCCTGGGCGTGCAGGAAGCCATTGTCAAACCCAAGGGCATAGAGGATGTGCCCATCATCGCACTTACCTTATGGAGCAAGAATCCGCAAAGCGCAGCCTATGATCTGGAAAGGGTTGCCCATGGCATGGAGGCTGAACTCAAACGTGTCAAAGGCACGCGTGACATCAGCACTATCGGAGGCCCCGGACGCGCCATCAATATTGAGCTCGATCCTGCCAGGCTGGCAGCGAATGGCCTGACCGTGGCAGATCTGCAAAGCAGCCTGCAAGCGGTAAACCTGGGTTTGCCTGCCGGCGAGTTGACACGGGCTAACCAGAGCATTGCCATCGATGCCGGGCCCTTCCTGCAGGATGCACGCGCGGTATCAGAGGTGGTGGTCGGTGTCAGGGCTGGCAAGCCTGTCTTCATGGAGGATGTGGCAAAAGTAAGCGATGGCGCCTTGCCAGCCAGCGCATATGTCTGGCATGGTCAGACGGGCAAAGGCGCGGCTGAATATCCGGCTGTCACCATCGCCATCAGCAAGCAGAATGGCCAGAATGCAGTCGCCGTTGCCGATGCAGTGAAACAGCGGGTAGCAGAATTGCGCAATACCCTGATACCCGCCGATGTGGAAGTCAGCATGACGCGCAATTATGGCCAGACTGCAGATGACAAGGCCAAAAAACTCATACAGAAATTATTGTTTGCTACCGCCTCGGTTGTGGCCCTGGTCTTCATTGCACTGGGGCGGCGCGAAGCAGCCATCGTTGGTACGGCTGTGATACTGACCCTGACAGTGACACTGTTTGCTTCCTGGGCGTGGGGGTTTACGCTGAACCGGGTATCGCTGTTCGCCCTGATTTTTTCCATAGGCATACTCGTCGATGATGCCATCGTCGTCGTTGAAAACATACACAGGCACCAGACACTGTTCCCGGATCAATCCCTGACAGACATCATACCTGCTGCCGTCGATGAGGTCGGTGGCCCCACCATACTCGCGACCCTGACGGTGATTGCAGCGCTCTTGCCCATGGCTTTTGTCAGCGGCCTGATGGGGCCTTATATGAGCCCGATACCCATCAATGCCAGCATGGGCATGCTGTTGTCGCTGGCGATTGCCTTCATCGTCACACCCTGGCTGGCACGCATCTGGATGAAACCGGGCCATGGCAAGCACGAGAGCAAAGTGCAGAAAAAAATAGCTAACATTTTTGCCCGGATATTTCGTCCCTTCCTTGACGAACGTAAAGGCCGGGTGAATGGCTGGAAGCTGACGCTGGCTATCTTTGCATTGATCGCCATGTCCATTGTTTTGCCAGTGCTCGGTTGGGTGCAGTTGAAGATGCTGCCGTTTGATAACAAGTCAGAATTCCAGGTTGTTGTCGATATGCCTGCAGGTAGCCCGGTAGAAAAAACAGCAGCAGTCTTGCGCGAACTCGGTGCTTATTTGTCGCAAGTGCCGGAGGTGGCTGACTACCAGGCCTACGCAGGAACTGCCGCGCCCATCAATTTCAATGGCCTGGTGCGTCAATACTATTTACGTACTGGTGGTGAGGTCGGTGACTTGCAGGTCAACCTGGTTGACAAGCATCACCGCAGCGACCAAAGCCATGCCATCGCCAGCCGCTTGCGTCCGGCACTCCAGCAAATCGGCCAGCGGTTTTCAGCCAATGTCAAAATAGTGGAAGTGCCACCCGGCCCGCCGGTGCAGGCAGCCATCGTCGCAGAAATTTATGGCCCAACAGAAGAAGGCAGGCAGCAGGTGGCGAAAGAAGTACGTGCCATTTTCAACAAGACCGGCAGCGTAGTCGATGTCGATGACAGCAGTATCGTCAATGCGCCACGCAAGGTCTTGCTGGTCGATCAGCGCAAGGCTGCAAATCTGGGCATCAGCCAGGCCGCTATCGTCACTACCCTGCGTGCCGGCTTGCACGGTGACGCTGCGAGCTATCTGCATGATGAGAGCAGGTATGCGACTGCGATACAGCTACAATTGCCAGTCAGCGAACAAGGCAGTCTCGACAGTTTGCTGAACCTGAATGTCAGGTCGGCACAGGGCAAGCTGGTGCCCCTGCGTGAACTGGTGACTATCTCGGACACTGTGCGTGAACAGCCGGTGTTTCATAAGGACGGTCTGGCTGTTAATTATGTGACTGCCGACATGGCCGGTGCGACCGACAGCCCGCTGTACGGCATGTTTGCCATGCGAGGCGAACTGGCAAAAATCATTGCCCCTGATGGCGGCAAGCTCCAGGAATTTTTTATCCAGGCCCCATCTGATCCCTACCGCGGATACAGCCTGAAATGGGATGGCGAATGGCAGATCACGTATGAAACTTTTCGTGACATGGGCGCAGCTTATGCCGTGGGTCTGGTGCTTATTTATCTGCTGGTTGTGGCGCAGTTTGGCTCTTACCTGACGCCGTTGATCATCATGGCACCGATACCGCTGACCATCATAGGCGTCATGCCTGGTCACGCTTTGCTGGGGGCGCAATACACCGCGACGAGCATGATAGGCATGATCGCCCTGGCTGGCATCATCGTCAGGAATTCTATCTTGCTGGTAGATTTTATCCGGGTGCAATTGTCGGCAGGCATGACATTCAAGGACGCGGTAGTCAGTTCTGCCATCACCAGGGCGCAACCGATAGTCCTGACAGGTTTTGCTGCCATGCTCGGTGCCTTCTTTATTCTCGACGATCCCATCTTCAACGGCCTGGCGATCTCGCTGATTTTTGGCATCCTGGTATCAAGCTTACTGACTCTGGTAGTGATACCGCTGTTGTATTACCGCGCTTATAAAAATCACCCTGATTTTCAACAAGGAGCTTCATCATGACTAGCTGGCAAATTGTCCGTATCCTTGCAGGATGCTTTATTCTACTTAGCCTGGCGTTGGGCATGCCCGGTAGCCCTTTGTTTGTTGATCAATGGTGGCTGGCTTTCACCGCTTTTGTCGGCGCAAACCTGTTGCAAAGCGGCATCACTAAATGGTGCTTGATGGAAAGTATATTGCGCAAACTGGGTGTGCGGGCGGGCAACTAAAAGATATTCTGCCTAACCCTTGATGAAAAAATTAATGCGTGAATGGGGCGACGTCAACAAGTCGCTCTGACGCCGCCCGGCGTTCTTGCGCCTGCCCTGCAATTTGCGGGTATTCAACAAGATGGCCTGCTGCTTTTCACGACGGTCTGCACTGCGCCGGTCGTCGGTCTGGCGACGATCAATTTCTGGCCAGGCGGCTTCTTCACCGGCACCTTTGCCATCTTGTAGTTGCCCCTGTGTAACAGGGCGGCGCTGCTGGCTGCTGGCGTGCGGCATTTCTGCGGCTTGTTCAAAGATGCGGAATACTTTTAAGGGGAACATGACATAAGTGCGAAAAATAAGGCTGTTCGCACTTAGAACGGTAAAATTGCCTAAAACTTTAGCAAGCCCGTTTTTGCAGGCTCGCCGAATTGGAAGATAATTTCAGGTGGGAAATGTTTATTGCTGCTCGCACTTAATTCAATCTTAGCTCACACCTTTAACTGGAATGGCGTGAAATTAGTATCCTTGTCATAGTAATCTTCATTTTCCTTGCGCTTGAGGAAAGCAACTACCTTATAAGTCACCGGCGTCATGACAACTTCCCAGCTGGTTTTCAGCACATATTGCGCGACCATAACGGTGATCAACTGACTGTCTGACCAGATGCCATAAAAGGCAATCACATAAAACAGGCTGGAATCAACAAACTCGCCACATATCGTCGAGCCTATGGTGCGCATCCACAAATGCCGGCCTTCCATCGCGACTTTCATCTTGGCCAGCACATAGCTGTTCACAAAGCTGCCACACCAGAATGCTGTGACCGAACCCAGGATAATTCTTGGAGTATTACCAAATACTGCCGCCAGATGGGTCTGGTATTCGGTATTGAATGGGTCCGCTGCCGGTGTCAGCGCCAGCACAACCACCGACATGATGGCTGCAAACAGTACTGCACCAAAGCCTGCCCAGATCACGCGGCGGTCGCGTCCATAACCATAAACTTCGGTGAGCACATCGCCAAAAATATACGAGATAGGGAAAAACAAGACGCCAGCGCCAAACGTCACCGTTCCCAGGACAGGCAAAGTCACCTGTGCAGCCTTGGCCGCGCCTATCAGGTTAGAGCACAGTAAGACCGTGACAAAGGCTGCCATCACAAAATCGTAATATTTATAACTGCCAAGTGGTCGTGTCATGTGATTGATCCTGGAATATTGCTAGAGTTTTTCTATCCGCAAGTATGTCATGGGCATCAGGCATATTCGACATCCGGGGCAAGCTTGTCAACCTTGAATCAGATTTTTGTTGAAAAAAACTTTGATTTGCACAGACTCGTGCATGAAAAGATCTGCAACAAAGTTCAGCGCCTTTTGCTGCGTTTTGCAAATCGGCATTTGCTACAATGAATCTATCTCAGTTTTAAAGTGTTTCCATGTGCGCAGCCCCGATCACCGTTGATGTACCCGTAGAACAGTTATGCATAGGCTTGTATGTACATCTTGATATCTCCTGGCTGGAGCACTCGTTTGCGCTCAACAGTTTCAAGATCAAGAGTCAGGACGAGATCACGGCAATCAGGCACCTGGGTTTGAAAACCATCCGGGTCAGCCCGGCCAAATCAGATAATCGCCCCTTACCACCGCCAGTAAAAACAGCGGAGCCTGTCGAGCCTGAGCCAGTCATGACACTGAGTCCTGAAGAACTGGCCCTGATAGCAGAAAAAAAATCACGCATAGAAAGACTGATCAGGGAACGAAATGCCATCGCTCAGTGCGAAAAGCAATTGCTCAAAGCTGCCAATACGCTCAAGAATATTACCCGTAACCTGTTTTCACGCCCGCAGGAATCGGTGCGCGAAGCTGAGCAACTGGTGCAGCAAATGCTGGATTCTTTACTCGTTGATAAAGACATTGCCATTCATCTCATGAATGACAAGATAGTCGGTGAAGAAGCCTATTATCATTCGCTCAATGTCGCCGTACTGACCATGATGCTGGCAAAGGAATTGGCCTTTTCCGAGGACGACATCCGGCAACTCGGCATGGGTTGCATGTTCCACGACATAGGCAAGATAGAAATCCCTGACCGCATCGTCAACAAAAGCTTTGCGCTGACCAAGGCAGAGCAAAACCTCTTGCAGATGCACAGCCATTATGGTCAGCAGATAGGCGAGAAACTGAACTTGTCAAAAGGCGTCATCGACATCATCGCGCAACATCATGAAATGGCCGATGGCAGCGGTTATCCGCAACAACTGAAGGCAGAACGCATCTCACCGCTGGCCAGTATCGTCGCCATCACCAATACCTATGACAACCTGTGCAATAAACCCAACCCGGCTGATTCCCTGAGCCCGTATGAAGCCATGTCCTATATGTTTGCCAACCAGCGCAAGCAATTCGACGCTGCAGCCCTGAACCTATTCATACGCTGCATGGGTGTCTATCCGCCAGGTACCATCGTCAAGCTTAGCGATGGCACCCTGGGCATGGTGGTGGCGGTCAATTCCAGCAAGCCGCTGCGTCCCAGCGTGTTGATTTACGACCCCAGCGTTCCCAAGTCCGAGGCCATCATCCTCGACCTGATACACGAACCCATACTCGACATCACCGCCAGCCTCAAGCCCGGCCAACTGGCACCAGAAGTGTATGACTACCTGAGCCCGCGCAAGCGCATGACTTATTTCTTTGATACCGAGAAGGCAGAAAAGCAGAAACACCCGTAAATATATAGGGCTTAACTGGCTTGTCGCGGCAAGGATGCAATCAGATCGGCAAAGCGCTGCCCCTGTATCATGATATGACCGCGCAATAAATTTGCGGTCAGTTCAGCTTCCCCTTGCAAGATGGCTTGCACTACCTGGTCATGCTCATTATAAGAATTGGCAACACGGTCACGCACACGCAATTGCAAACGGCGGTAAGGGCGCAGGCGGCGGTGCAAATTCATTGCCTGCTTCTCCAGAAAGTCATTATGGCTGCCGCGATAAATCAGGTAGTGAAACACTTCATTCTTGTAAAAATATTCGTCCGGGTCTTCGGCATCACGCGCCTCTTTGCAGGCTTCATGGGCAGTTTGTAAATCTGCCTGTTCCTGTTTCGACATGCGGCGTGCGGCCATGCGGCCACACATGGCTTCAAACTCTGCCATCACTTCAAACATTTCCACCAATTGCTGAGGGCTGATGGTGGCTACCTGGGCACCACGCCTGGGCCGCATTTCTATGATACCCATCGATGCCAGTTGTATTAATGCCTCACGTATCGGCGTGCGCGATACGCCAAAGCGTTCTGCCAGTTCGGTTTCATCGAGATGATGGCCAGGCTGCAGTTGCCCTGTTGCTATCAATTCTTCTATTTCTTCCCGCAGGCTTGCTGATCGGTTTTTCATTTTTCTTATGCATCTGAATAATTTGTAAGTCTAGTATATATTCAAGTTGACTTTGAATGCAAAATAGTCGATCTTGTATACAAGAATTTTAATAAAGCATACAAAGCAGTGTTTTTCGCGGGATATGCAAAGATCATAGGCAGGGCAAAACCTTGTCAAAAAGAGATGTCTCATCTATAAAACCTTAGGAGCAATCATGTCGCAACTGAAGAGAAGAACAGTCTTGCAAGCTTTAAGTCTGGCACCGTTGGCGGCGGCATGGTCGCCATTGACTGCATGGGCACAAAATGCAACGTTGAAAATTTCGCATCAATTTCCTGGCGGCACGCTGGAAGAGGGCGACTTTCGCGACCGTCTGTGCCGCATGTTTGCAGCAGAAGTACAAAAGCGCAGCAATGGCAGCCTGAAGTTTGAAATCTATCCCGGCTCTTCACTGATGAAAACCAATGCGCAATTCTCATCCATGCGCAAGGGGGCGTTGGATCTGTCCCTGGTACCTTTGTCGTATGCCGGTGGTGAAGTGCCAGAAGTGAATATCGGCCTCATGCCCGGCCTGGTGCCATCTTATGAAGTTGGAGCCGCATGGAAGAATGCCGAAGTCGGCAAGGAACTCAATAAGCTCCTGCTCGACAAGGGCATCGTGGTGGTCAGCTGGATCTGGCAGGCTGGCGGCGTGGCATCGCGTACCAAGGCGGTGGTTGATCCTGATGATGTCAAGGGCATGAAGATACGCGGCGGTTCACGTGAAGTCGATCTGGTATTGAAAGCCGCTGGTGCTGCCGTAGTATCGCTGCCGTCAAACGAAATCTATGCCGCCATGCAGACGGGGGCGATGGAAGCCGCCATGACTTCATCGACTTCGCTGATTTCTTTCCGCCTCGAAGAAGTGTCCAAATTCCTGACCAGTGGCCGTGGTCAAAGTTACTGGTATATGTTTGAACCCCTGATGATGTCAAAAGCGATTTTTGACAAGCTGAGCAAAGACCAGCAAAACACCATCATGACCGTGGGTGCAGAACTCGAAGCTTTCGCCATCAAGGCTGCGAAACAAGATGATATTGCTGTTGCCACTGTCTATGAAAAGAAAGGTGCCAAGGTCGTTGACCTGAACGCTACCACCGTCAAGAAGTGGCAGGCAATCGCCCGCACCACGGCCTGGAAAGATTATGCCGACAAAAGTGAAAACTGCGCCAAATTGCTGAAACTGGCGGAGAAATTATTATGAGCCATGGCTTTGAAATAGCCGCTCCTAAAGGGCCGCCTGTTCCAGACCATCCCTTCGTTGCGCGGCTGGCAAAAGTACTGGAATGGGTGAACAAAGTTATCGTGCGCATCTCCATGTTTGCCATGTTGCTGACGGCCTTCATCCTCACTTATTCTGTCGTCACACGTTATCTGTTCAAGATACCAACCGACTGGCAGGATGAAGCCTCAGTCTTCATGCTGATAGGAGTGACTTTCTTTTCTGCGGCTTACGTGCAGTCTTATCGTGGTCACATAGGCATAGAGGTCTTGTCATCCATCTTGCCACCGGCAGTCAATCGCTTTCGCCTGTTGCTGGTGGATATCATCAGTGCGACGTTTTGCCTTTTCTTTTCCTGGAAATCGTGGACGCTGTTCCATGAAGCCTGGGTTGATGGCCAAACGACTTCTTCGACATTCGCACCGCCCTTGTGGATACCCTATGCCATGATGGCAACAGGCATGACCCTGTTGTCACTGCAAATACTGGTACAGATACTGGCTGCCGCCACCAATACAAGCAGCAAAGGGAGGCCAGCATGAGTCCGCTTACCCTTGGTGTTTTATATGGCATCGTGACCCTGGTCGTGATGTTTTCCGGCATGCCCATCGCCTTTGCTCTGGGCGTAGTGGCCACTGGCTTCATGTACTTTTTCATGCCCGCCGCTTCACTCGATACCATTACCCAGAACGTCTATGAAGAAATGGCATCGATCACCTTGCTGTCGATACCGCTGTTCATTTTAAAGGGCGCAGCGATAGGCAAATCACCTGCCGGGCGTGACCTGTATTCTGCCATCCATGCGTGGTTGCACAAGGTGCCGGGTGGCCTGGGTATCGCCAATGTCTTCGCCTGCGCCATGTTTGCGGCAATGGCAGGTTCGTCACCTGCGACCTGTTCCGCGATCGGCTCGGCTGGCATACCAGAAATGCGCAGGCGTGGTTATTCGCCTGGCTTTGCAGCAGGCATCATCGCTGCTGGTGGTACATTAGGAATCTTGCTGCCGCCATCGATTACCATGATCCTGTACGCAGTTGCGGCAGAACAGTCATTGGGACGTTTGTTTCTGGCTGGCATAGGCCCGGGTGTTTTGCTGGTGATTTTGTTTTCCGGCTATGCTGTCTACAGGGCGCGCCGTGAGTATGCAGTTGCTTACAAAGCGTATGAACAGAGCGGTGCCAAATCAGCCTATCTGGAAGAAGAACATTTCACACTCGCGCAAAAAGTAGAAATGCTGCCGCGTGTGCTGCCCTTCGTTATCCTGCTCATCGGTGTCATGGTGGCCCTGTATGGCGGGTATGCCACGCCTTCAGAAACAGCAGGCCTGGGTGCCTTGCTGGCGATGGTATTGATTGCGATTGTGTATGGCGTATGGCGGCCAAAAGATATCTCACCCTTCATCACCTCGACGATTAAAGAATCAACGATGCTGCTGTTCATCATCGGTATGTCGCTGCTGTATTCTTATGTCATGAGTTACCTGCATATCAGCCAGTCGGCCGCGCAATGGGTGGTCGATTTGCACCTGAGTAAATGGATGCTGCTGACAGTGATCTTACTGATGGTGGTGGTATTTGGATTCTTCCTGCCACCAGTCTCGATTATCCTGATGATGTGCCCCATCATTCTGCCGCCATTGAAGGTAGCAGGCTTTGATCTGATCTGGTTTGGCGTGGTCATGACCATCGTCATGGAGATGGGTCTGATCCATCCACCGGTGGGCTTGAATATTTTTGTTATCAAGAATATCGCGCCGGATATACCCTTGAAGGATATCGTCTGGGGTGTCATGCCTTTTCTGTTACTGATGCTGGTGGCCGTGATTTTACTGTGCGTATTCCCGCACATCGCCACCGCATTTCCTGACGCCTTGATGGGAGCAAAATAATGACCGCAGCAGGTCGCTGGAATACCCTGCAAACCAACCGCCAGCAGCGCCTGCAAAGGGCAGCTGCAGTGTTGGGCAATGATTTGCAGGGCAAACTATTTCCGCAGCAGCGCATAGGCGACTGCCTGCATGCGGTACTGGAAACAGGCGACCGGGTTTGCCTGGAAGGGAATAACCAGAAGCAGGCAGATTTTTTGGCCAAGGCACTGACCAGACTGGATGCGGCACGCGTGCATGATTTGCACATGCTGCTTTCCGTGTTGGCCCTGCCTGAACATCTGGATGTATTTGACAAGGGCATCGCCAGCAAGCTGGATTTTTCTTTCTCCGGCCCGCAGGCAGCACGCCTGGCCAAGCTGGCCTCGGCAGGAAAATTGAATATCGGTGCCATCCATACCTACCTGGAGTTGTATGCACGCTATTTCGTTGACCTGACACCGCGTGTCGCCCTGGTGGCTGCGCAATCGGCAGACCGCGCAGGCAATTTATATACCGGCCCCAATACTGAAGATACGCCAACGATAGTCGAAGCTACGGCATTTAAATCCGGCATTGTGATTGCCCAGGTCAACGAGATCGTCGATGTCTTGCCGCGTGTTGATATCCCCGCTGGCTGGGTAGATTTTGTCGTGCAGGCACCGACGCCGCATTACTTAGAACCGCTGTTCACCCGTGACCCGGCCTTGATCTCCGAGATACAGGTCTTGATGGCGATGATGGCCATCAAGGGCATCTATGCAGAATATGAAGTCAAGCGTCTCAACCACGGTATAGGCTTTGATACTGCCGCCATAGAATTGCTCTTGCCCACCTATGCAGCATCGCTGGGCCTGAAAGGCAAGATCGCCAGCCACTGGGCGTTGAACCCGCATCCGGCCCTGATCCCCGCGATAGAAGCGGGCTTTGTTGAGTCTGTGCATTCTTTCGGTTCTGAACTGGGCATGGAAGACTATATCCGTGCACGGCCAGATGTCTTCTTTGTCGGTGCTGACGGCAGCATGCGCAGCAACCGCGCACTCTCGCAAGCTGCAGGGCATTATGCCTGCGACATGTTCATAGGCTCCACCCTGCAAATCGATTTGCAGGGTAATTCATCGACCGCCACCCTGGGCCGCATCGCCGGTTTCGGTGGTGCACCGAATATGGGGGCAGATGCACGTGGCCGTCGTCATGCCAGTCCGGCTTGGCTAAAAGCAGGGCGCGAAGCACGTGCAGGTAGCAACCAGATACCGCGCGGGCAAAAACTGGTGGTGCAGATGGTAGAGACTTTCCGCGAGCACATGCAACCCGCCTTTGTCGAAAAACTCGATGCCTGGCAACTGGCAGAACAAGCGAAGATGGCGATACCACCGGTCATGATTTATGGTGATGATGTCACCCATATACTGACTGAAGAAGGTATCGCCAATCTTCTTTTATGTCGCAGTGAAGAAGAGCGCGAACAAGCGATACGCGGTGTCGCAGGTTACACGCCAGTCGGCCTGGCACGCGACAAACGCATGGTAGAAAACCTGCGTGACCGTGGCATCATCAAACGCGCAGAAGACCTGGGTATAGACAAGCGCATGGCCACACGTGATTTGCTGGCCGCAAAGAATATGAAAGACCTGGTACGCGCATCGGGTGGTTTATATCAACCGCCCAAGCGCTTCAGGAACTGGTAAGGATCTACATCATGGAAACTTTGGTATATCGTTTTGAGCAAGGGCAACGCAAGCTGGGATCTGCGGCGCAACTGGTAGGCGTGGTCAGCTCGGGTAATCTGGAAGTGCTGGTGCAGTCGCTGGATTTGCAGTCAGCCTGCGAGATAGAAATCAGCACGGCTGCCACTGGCTTTGGTGCGATCTGGCAAGCAGTCATGCATGACTTTAACCAGCGCTGGCAACTGGCCGATTGCCGCATTGCCATCAACGACATGGGCGCTACTCCCGCCGTTGTCAGTCTGCGCATGGATCAGGCCATAGAAGCCTGTCTGGAGCAAGCCAAATGAGCAGCTATCTGGAAGCAACAGCCAGGCAAAGATTGGCCGCATTGATCAGCGATTTCACAGAATTCCTGCCACCTGCAAAAGAGTGGACCAGCCCGCATCTGCCGCAACTCAATGCACCTGTGTCATTTGATGATGGCGTCGTCATCGGTCGCGGCACTATCGATGGCAGGCAAGCCTATGTCGCAGTGCAGGAAGGCGGCTTCATGGGCGGCGCAGTGGGTGAAGTGCATGGAGCCAAGCTGGTGGGCCTCATGCGCGCTGCTGTCATCCACAAACCACAGGCACTGATCCTGCTGGCAGAGTCCGGCGGCGTGCGTCTGCATGAGGCCAATGCAGGCCTGATTGCCGTGTCTGAAGTCATGCGCGCCTTGCTGGCTGTACGTGCGGCAGGCATACCCGTCATCGTCGTCATCGGTGGCAGCAATGGCTGTTTTGGTGGCATGGGCATCGTTTCACGCTGCGCGAATGTCATCATCATGTCGGAAGAGGCAAGATTGGCCATGTCCGGCCCTGAAGTCATAGAAACCGCAAACGGTGTAGAAGAGTTTGATTCACGCGACAGAGCGCTGGTATGGCGCACCACTGGCGGCAAGCACCGTTACCTGCTCGGTGATTGCCAAATGCTGGTGGCCGATGATGATGCCGCATTCAAGGCAGCGATAGTGCAAGCCATGCAGGATAGCGCACAAAATGAAGTAGCTCTCAGTCTTGCTGCACTGGAAGAAGAGCAAAAAATGCTGACAGCACGCCTGCAAGATTTTGGTGGCATGACTGAACCCATGGACATCTGGGCTGCCATGGGTGTAGAACATCCTGAGGATATTGCCATGCTCGATACACAGGCATTCTTGCAACTGAGCGCCAGCATCAGGCAGACGGAGCGCCAACATGGATAGCATGCAATTGCTTGCACAATTATTCCCGCAAGGTCATGAAGTCACTATCGTTGATGATTTTATTTGTGGCACAGCCGCTATCGACGGACAGAGCATCAGCGTCATCGGCACCAGCGGCCACACACCCATAGGCGTGGAGATTGCGCTGGCACAGGCCAGGGCAGTGCTGGCGACAGTGCGTGATTATCCGCAAAGGCCGATATTGCTGCTGGTCGATACCCAAGGACAGCGCCTGCGCCACAGAGATGAAATGCTGGGCATTAACAGCTATATGGCACATCTGGGTAAATGCCTGGAGTTGGCCAGACAGTCTGGCCACAAGATCATTGCGTTGGTCTATGACCAGGCTTTGTCCGGTGGCTTCATCACCAGTGGCATGATGGCCGATGCCTGTTATGCCTTGCCAGAAGCGACCATACGCGTCATGGGCTTGCCAGCGATGGCACGCATTACCAAGGTAGCAGAAGAAAAGCTGACTGCACTGGCGCTGCATAATCCCGTATTCGCCCCCGGCCCTAAAAACTATGAACGCATGGGTGGGGTGCAGGCGATATGGGAGGGCGATCTGGCACAGTGCTTGCGCGATGCCCTGTTGCAGGCCGATGCAACTGACAGACGCAGTGAACTGGGTCAACAGCGTGGCGGTCGCCGCAAGTCACAGCAGGTGGTAGAAGCTGTTCTATCTCAGGCAGCACAAGTACAATAAGGTATGGATAGTATCGCGCAATATCAAAGACATGATCTGGTCTGGCTTGCTGACGAAGCATGGCTGGCTGTCTTGCAGTCTTTTGGCGCACCAGACCTGCTCAGGCAATGGCAGCAAGAAGAATGGCCCGCAGTAGTCACACGCCGTCATCCTGATGCTGCAGACGATGAAGTTTGCATAGGTTTCCCGCTCCCACCTGTGAATGGCAACAAGCCGCGCTATGCCGCGATAGTAAAAGCTGAGCATATCGCCATTCATCAGTCTGCCCTGTCCTTGCATACTGTCATCGCTGTTGTGCCGCATACATGGCAGGCAGGCTTGCAAAGCCTGCATCAACAAGCCCTGATGGCGGGTATCAAGCTACGTGTGTATGGCTCGGTCGCCATGCAGTTTTTGACGGGGCAAGATTATCTGAGCGCGACTTCAGATATCGACATCCTGTTCCGCCCTTATCACCAGTCGCAATTGCGTGCTGGGCTGGCTTTGCTGCAAGAGTGTCTGCAAACATTACCAATGGATGGGGAGATTGTTTTTCCTGGAGAGGCCGCGGTGGCTTGGAAAGAATGGATACAGCCCGCTCATCCCGGGCAGGATTTTAATCAGCAGCGCGTGATGGTGAAATGCATGCGTGGCGTCAGCCTGCGCACGCGGCAAAACCTGCTTGAACTGTTGGCTGAGGGTGAATTGCCATGCTAGCGCAAGCGCATGTTCATACTGAACTGTGTTCAGTTCAGTCGCCGACAGCTTCACCTCAAAGAAAACATAGTGCGCAGCAAATCGCCATACTCGCAGTGCGCAGTCTGTATGCAGAACTGGTCTTGTATCCCAAACCTGGTCTGGTTTCCCTGCGTGACAATGGCAGTCATGTTGATATGGATGCTGCCTGCTTCATGCGCAGCCTGTTTTCTCTGCGCCATTATTTCAGAGACATTGCACTTGCTGGTGCCGCTGGTGCTGAATTCCACATATTAAAAAATTTAGGTATCGCAGCAGAACAGCGCATGTTGAAAGCGACCAGAGGCATCAATACACATAGAGGTGCCATCTTTGCCCTGGGCATGCTCAGTGCAGCGGCTGGATATTGTTTGTCGCGTGACGGCGTAATGACGGCTGTGACTTTACGGCAGGCTCTCATCGCGCAATGGGGGCAGACATTGACTGCGCATAGTGCTCCAGAAGATACACAGCATCTGAGTCATGGCTTGCAGGCTGCAAAACGATATGCTGCCAGCGGTGCCAGGGAAGAGGCGGCCTTGGGTTTCCCTTCCATCTTTGAACTTGCACTGCCACGTTTGCAGCAAAGCCTGCGAGAGGTCCGCAGTCTGCATCTGGCACAAGTCGATTGCTTCTTTACTCTGATGGCACATATCAGTGACACCAATCTCTATCATCGCGGCGGCATAGCAGGAATAGCTTATGCCAAAGATACGGCACAAAAATTTCTGGATCAGGGTGGCACAGCTAATCCGCAATGGTTGATCATTGCAGAAAACTGTCATCGAGAATTCATCTCACGCAGGCTGTCGCCAGGAGGCGCAGCAGATATGCTGGCAGCAACTTGCTTTGTGCATCACTGCCTGGAAAAATTTTTAGTAATGAGGCTACATGAATAAGTTCGCCCTGCTATGTCCAGGGCAGGGTGCGCAGTCTGCGGATATGTTTGTGCTGGCCAGGCAAGATACAAAGGCGGCGAGTTTTGTGCAAGATGTGTTGAGCCATAAGATAGAACAACACACGCTCGCAGAAGCACTTTCATCACATGATCTGCTATTTAAAAACCGCTATGCCCAGCCTTTGATCGTCGCTTCCACACTGGCCAACTGGCTGGCGCTACGCGATAATTTACCCACGCCAGACCTGGTCGCCGGATACAGCATAGGTGAAATTTCTGCGCATGCAGTCAGTGGCAGCATGGATGTGCAAGCTGTCCTGCAACTCGCTACTACCCGTGCGGCTTTGATGCAAGCTTGCGTGTATACACCGCAAGGTATGCTGGCTGTATCTGGTGTCGCCATCACCGACATACAGCAATTCGTTGCCAGCCATGAGCTGCACGTCGCCATCATCACGGCTGACAACAAGGCCATCATCGCTGGTCTGGCAGACCAGATCAGCGCGGTCATTCCAGAAATTGCCAAGCTACCTGGACAGGATATTACATACACAGAAATAGCTGTGCATATCGCTTCGCATACTCCACTGATGCAGGCTGCTGTACCTGGCTTTGCGCAAGCGCTGAATGACACTCCCGCGCATGAAACTGAGATTCCTGTATTGGCAGGTTTCAACGCCGAAAAAGTCACGGAACCAGCGACCATACGCAGCAGCCTCCTGGCACAACTGACCCAGACCATACAATGGCATGCCTGTATGGATGCAATGGCTGAAAGCGGTATCAGCCATGCGCTGGAACTGGGCCCAGGCTCGGCCTTATCCAAAATGCTGCAGACCCGTCATCCACAAATAGCTTGCCGCTCCATCGCAGATTTCCGAAGCCTCGAAGGTGTAGTCCATTGGGTGCGACGCCAGAACGAGAGTTGATTTTCACTAACCCAAACCAGAGCAACACATACAGGAGACATCATGAAACGTATTACACTGAGCAATATTCTCATTCCTTTCGTACTCACCATGACCATCAACACCCTGGCCCAGGCTGCCGAACGCCTTCCCACGATACCTCCATCTCAATACACAGAAGAGCAGAAGAAAGCGGCTGAAGAATTCCTGACTACGCGCAAGGTGCCTGTCTTTGGACCCTTCGAGCCCTTGATGCATAGCCCGCAAGTCATGAGTCAGGCGCGTGCCATGGGTGATTATCTGCGTTATCAGTCTGCACTCGGCACCACACTCAGTGAACTGGTGATATTGATCACCGCAAGAGAATGGTCGCAGGATTATGAATGGTATGTACATCATCCAATCGCTCTCAAGGCCGGCATCAAAGCAGAAGTGACCGCCGCGATTGCCGATGGCAGACGCCCGACTGGCATGACAGACGATGAAGAAATCGTCTATGACTTTTCCATGGAATTACACAAGAACAAGCGCGTGTCCGACCGCACCTATGAACGTGCTGAGAAGCGTTTTGGTAAAAAGGGAATCGTAGATCTGACAGGCATCAATGCCTATTACACTTTGTTGGCCATGCAGATGAATGTAGCGCAGTATCAGATACCCAAGGATGGCAAGAAGCTGGTACGCTTTCCTGAGTGATTTGGTATTGTCTTCAGGCCTGGCAAGGCTTCACAAGTCTTGTCAGCGTTTGAAAAAATCAGAGACGCGGCCTGCATCTGGTGGGGTGCGCCATGCGCACCATTTTTCTCAGACAGACTTTAACGCATGAATACGCGCATGAATACATGTATGAATACACGCATTTTTTGAGATTTTTGATAAGGAGATGGTGCGCACGGCGCACTCTACGACTTTTCTCCAGACAAAAAAAAGGGGCCAATGCCCCATTTTTTTACATCTGCTGTATTTGCTGCAGCTACGATAGCCGCGATCAGTAACGACGACGCTGCTGACCACCACCTGATGGTCCGCGTGTTTCAATATGGCGGAATGTGATTCTGCCCTTGCTCAAATCATAAGGAGACAATTCCAGTGTCACCTTGTCACCGGCCAGTATGCGTATGTGATGCTGACGCATTTTGCCGGACGTGTAAGCGATCAGTTTGTGGCCGTTTTCCAGGTTCACACGGAAACGTGAATCGGGCAGCACTTCTTCAACTTGACCATTCATTTCCAACAGTTCTTCTTTTGCCATGGTTTTATCATCTTTATAGTAGGTCGTGACACCTGTACACAGACTGCGTCACTGATGGCAGACAATCACATAATCATCTGCAAGGGATTACGGTGAACTCACTGTTGATCGTCTGATGCCGTGAGACGAAAAGGGTGTGAGTGTTGAAAGAGGCTGTGCACAGATGGCTTTGCCATCACATCAACACAGTACTTGGATAACAGCCAGAAGATTGCGCTCAAGGCCAGTGAGCTTAAAAACTAAAGCACGTCTGTAGCAGACTGCCTGAAACGCTAGTTTCAGCGCTCTTGTCAGAAAAACTTCGATTTATCGGAAGTAAGAATTCTCTTGCAATAGGATTATACCCTGAATGCCATACTTCTCCCGCGATTTGTCGATAAATTACCAGTCAGATTCAAGATTTAGCCTCATTTTAATGACAAATTGCTCTCAAAGCCAGATTCGCCCGGCCATTGATGCAAATCAATTTCACATGTGTTTGTCATTTTCAACACAAACAGGCTTATAAAATATTTATATGGGGCTTGCCAGACTTGGCAAAGCCGCTCCCACTTCATGTCTCCGGAGGCAATGTTGGCCTTTAGCATACGCTCAGTCTGCCGCTTGTTTTTTGCATTATTCACATTGTCGGTGATGGTGCCGGCCTGGTCCCAGGTATCGCCGCTGGACGCACGCATGAAGAAAGTGCTTGCAGATAATGCAGCGACCAGTGCCTCGATCAACGCCGCAAAGAGAGTCACTTTCTTTTGCGAAGTCTGTCATGGTGTCAATGGCAGCAGCGTCAAGGGTGACGTACCTAACCTGGCAGGACAAAATTCCAGCTATCTTTTGACGCAGATAGATAAATTTTCACGCGGCCAGCGCCAGGAAAAATTCATGGAAGGCCTGATGAAGCTGTTGACCGAAGAAGAGCGCATCAATGTCGCCCTGTTCTATTCGAGCAAGGCAGTCGAGCCTGCAGGCAAAGAAACTTCATTGACCGGACAGGCGATTTATACTGCACGCTGCAGCATGTGTCATGCCGAACATGCGCATGGCAATGAAACCACGCCAAGACTGGCAGGCCAGCAAATTGACTACCTCAAAAAATCCATCAAGCGCTATAGAGACAGAACAGGTGAACGTATCTATGAACCCATGAGCGCCAGCACCGCAGGCCTGAAAGAGGTTGAGATACAGGCACTGGCCGCTTATTTATCGAGTTTGAAATAAATATCCGGTTTTACAAACTCACTTGCTGCATGTATTCGCAATAGGCTTTTTGGACTTCGCTACGCCGCAACAACCCGGTGTGCCCTGCATCCTTGATGTACAACTGGCGCTTGGCTTTGGACGGAATTGCCTCGTACACCTTCTGCCCAAGTTCTGCCGGGGTCTGCTTGTCTTTTTCTGCCGTCAGTACCAGTGTTGGCCCCTGGTAGTGTGACATCGCCCTGATGTTATCTACCTGTTGCAAACTGTCCTGGATATTCACGCTGACAAAAGGCTTGGCATACCACGGCGTCGAGAGCGATACCATATCCCTGACATTGCTGGCCGTGGTTTCCAGGACGATGCCATCAGGCTGGCGCTGCTCCGCAATAAAGCCAGTCGCAAAGCTGCCCATGGAATGCCCATGCACCACCAGCTTGCCTGTGGTGCTGGCACGCACGGCATCGTAAATTTTCAAGGCATCTGCCTGTAGGTTCTGTATGTCGGGCACGCCTGTTGTACGACCATACCCGCGATAATCAAAGCTCACCAGGTTGACATTGCAGGCACCTATGTTTTTCAACATGTAAGGCAAGGAGTCTTCAACATGTGAGAGGTTGCCACCAAAATACAGCACCGTGACTTTACTGCCATCTTGCCGGAACGCGGCACCTTCCAGCCTGGTCTGGTCAGTGGCGATCACAGTTTCATCCCTGAGCTGTGCTGCCGGATTGATTTTCTGTATATCGTCCTGCGTCAATTTTTGTTTGAGCTTGTAACCCGTTGAACTATCCGGGCGGATGTATTGCTTGTCGGTTATATCGATATGCATGCACGCTGCGAGTTGAGTGCTGGCACCAATGATAAGCGCGGTCAAGAACCAGTTTGATTTTCTCGCATGCATGTTGTCTCCAGTATAAAATTTAGAGAATCTTATCATGGAAAATTGTTAAGTTAATATACTGTGAGTGTGCCCCTTTTTTTCTAAAAAAATGAGTGCATCAAATTTTGAACGATTTTTCAAGGCAATAGTCTGCCCATATTTTTTCGGGAGTTGTAGTGCGCATCCAGATTTTTTCCATGAACAAGAAACTTGCTTATTTGATTCTTATAGCTGCTTTGAGTTGTCACATTGTTTCACCTGCACACGCTGTTGAGACTGATGCACAACTTATCCTCAAAGCGCGTCAAGCCTTGCGTTATGCCGATGAAGAAATTGCGCTGGATATTCTGAAGCCGTTGGCTGAGAAAGGGAATTCTGAGGCCATGATGATGCTGGCCACGACATTGGCCCACCCAAAAAATCAGACCTTACGCGATGAAGTTCTTGCAAATCGGATATTTGAAAGAGCTTTTAATAATCACTATCCTCCCGCAATCGCAGAAAAAGCGCGTCGATATTTATACGGAGATGCAATTTCTGGTGTAGATCGAGATGCGGTCAAGGGAATCACCCTGTTTGAAGAGGCGTCCAGTCGTGGACATGCATCGTCGTCAATAAGGTTAGCCGGCTTGTTTTCAGATGAAAAATATATACCTGTCGATAACTCTAAAGCCTTCACCTATGCGATGCTAGCTTTTGAGCAAATGAGTGGTTCCGAGGTATATACACTGGCTAAGTTTTATCGTGAAGGTATAGGAACAGAACCAGATTTGGTGAGGTCCTATGGCCTTTATTCAATTTCATGCCATAGTTTTCTCAGTAGCAGTTGTGACGAAGCGGAAAAGATCGCGGTGAAGCTGGATAAAGAACAAAAAAATGCCGTTAAGCTTTATATAGAAGATGCACTCAAGAAGCGTACTGATTTGCGAGTGATACCTCTATTGGAATTCGACCCCGCTTTGGCAAACGCAACCCGTGCAAATCTATTGCGTGAATACAAGTTGAATAGTCCTTTTTTTTTAATGGCGCAGTATAGCAATAAGGAAAAATATTCCGCTACAAATCGACAGGCTTTAGCGTATGTGTTGTTGCTTTCTCAACCATTGTCTATGCCTAGTGATCAAAGAAATGTAGCGAATAAAACGTGGAAAAAACGTTTTCAAAAAGTATTGTCTCAGCTCACCAATATGGATCGCGAACGCCTTCAGGCTATGGTAAAGCTCTTCGATGATTCTGAATCCTTGTTAAAAAAAATTGACAAAGAGTTGTCCAATGATGAGCTTAAGTATCTGGTTGCGCTTTATCGTTCAGAGAAAAGTAAAAATATACGCAATGCATTTGAGTTGATCAGAGACCTGGAAGAGGACGGCAATACACGCGTGTGGGAAAAGTTGGCGAATAGTGGAAAAGACATTAATGGCATGAACACTATCGCGCGAAGCTATTTCACTGAGTATGAGAATACGGTGCCAGAGCACAAGCGTGAACTTGACCGTGAATGCAACTTGCATTTTTTAGAATTGAGAGACCAGGTCAGTGTATCCCGGGATTATTTATCGAAAGGTGCTTCTGCTGGTTTTCTTGAATTAGCTCAGTTGCACATCATGATGGCTAAGCAAAGAAAAGAATGGATTACATTTTGCGTGGGTGATGGGTATGCACAACTTAATCAGGTACTTAATTGGAAGCCTGTTCAACACGAGAGAGATATCATTTACGCTTGGAAAGCTGAATCAATGGAAATGGCACAAGTGAAAGAAATAAATGCACATTTTGATGAGGCAATGCAACAGATTTTGAAGGGAAATAAATAGTGATGATGGAATCAGGAGTACCTAATTTCAGTATTTTATTTTATTTTTTTGTCTGTTCAAATGCGTTATGCGGGTGCGCGATAAGCATCGCGACCTGACGGCATATACCTCAAAAAAACAGCATTGCGATAACTATGGCATGCTTGCAATAATTTGCGAAATACGCAAAGATGGTTTGCAGTGAAGGTAATTGTATCGATTTTTGCAAAGCAATAAAATCTCTTCCACCAACAAGGTATTAACAACAAATGGCGAATAGCCTGGAGGAAGAGAACATGATCAAGAACACTTTACACACCCTGGCCCGCGCAGCTTTATATCTGTCCATTGCTGGCGCTTTTGGCATGAGCAGCGGCGCTGCTTATTCTGCTGCACCGATGGTAAAAACATCCGCCCCTGCGTATTACCGCACCATGCTGGGCGCATTTGAAGTGACAGCACTCAGTGACGGCACCGTCAAACTTCCGGTAGAAAAAATATTGATGGAGCCTGAGCAAAAAACCAAAGATGCACTGGCAAAATCATTTTTGCAGGCACCGCTGGAAACTTCAGTGAATGCCTACCTCGTCAATACCGGTAGCAGGCTCATATTGATCGATGCCGGTACCAGCAACCTGTTTGGCCCCAGCCTTGGCAAGCTGATTGCCAACCTCAGGGCATCAGGTTATGAGCCATCACAGATAGATGACATCTACCTCACCCATTTGCACCCCGATCATGTCGGTGGTTTGATGGTTAATGGTGCCATGGCTTTTGGTAACGCGATTATCCACGTACATCAGGCTGAGGCAGATTACTGGTTGAGCCAGAAAAACATGGAGCAGGCACCGGCAGATGCGAAGTCTTTTTTTGAAGGAGCGATGGCTTCGCTCAATCCCTATAAAGCAGCCAACAAGCTGCAAACATTTAGTGCTGACGGTGAATTATTGCCCGGCCTTACTGCGCACTCCACACAAGGCCACACCGCCGGCCACACCTCTTATCTGCTGGAAAGCAATGGTGAAAAAATGCTGGTAGTGGGTGATTTGATCCACGTCGCCTCGGTGCAACTCGACAAGCCTGAGGTGACAGTGACTTTTGACAGCCATGCCAAAGCAGCTTCAGCCACGCGTCAGAAAGTATTCACACAGGCAGCAAAAGATGGTGTCATCGTAGCTGCATCACACATGCAGTTCCCTGGCATGGGACGATTGAAAAAAGCTGGCAATGGCTATCAATGGGTGCCAGTCAATTTCACCTTGATGCCTTAAGTAATGAATGGCCTGCGCGGGCAGGCCATCATCCGATTATTTGCAATAGGCAAGGCTGACATTGGTGAGTGTTTAAACTGTAATTGGCAGTCTAAGCCCAGTTCTCCAGGGATGCCACGCACCAATCAGCCGCAAAGAATTCTGCACAGAAATCAAACGCCCCATCTCTTCTTTGGCAATACCCCGTATCACCTCTTGCCAGTTACGCACCCACAGTACACCTCAGGCACCTGCGGCCCACCCAGCAAATAAGCCGCATACAGGTATTGCACCTACAGGCAATGCTCAATCTCCGCATCGATGGACGAGATAAAAGTCAGATAATCACGCGGAGAAGATTCCAGGTTAAGCGGCGGCTTCTGGTTCTGTGATTGGGATCAGGCTAAGGGCTGATAGATTCAGCCGACAACAAATTCACCCCACCCACCAAGCCCTTCTGAGTCGCCGTCACTGGTAAAGCCTTAGGCTGATGCATCACACCAAGATGACGCCTGATTTGTGCAGCACGCATTTCCTTGTCCTTCTGGGTTGAGGGATGGAGGCAAAGGCAAACGTTCCCTTCAGGGAAATTAGGGAATGATTTATGAAGTAATTGTAAAAAAATAAAGCAATAAAATTAATAATAAATTAATGCCAATATAATCACAATAGAAGACTCAGCTTGATCAACTAGTTTTGGTGAATGGAGTGTGCTTATTTTGCAACAAGTTTAGTGATGGTAAATATTCGTATTGAATTAGCCAGATTTGCACAGATCCCAGATGCCAATGAAGACAAAACATTTCTGAGTACAATAAGAATTTGCGGTGTGTTGCATCTGAATTCGTAATAAGCCTGAGACCGAGAGCTTCGGTTATGCGAACGGATATTACGAGTTGATGGTGCAGGTTGCAGACTATTGTGTTGCGAAATCATCCAGCAAGATTAGTTTGACAGCAATTGTAAGTCTAAGTGATTTGGTTGTGACAGATCGCCCTCTTCAAATAGCAAGCATACTTTCTCGTGCCATAACTGATTCCATTTATTTAGTTTTTGTTAGTGATACTGAACCACGTAGAGAGCTTTCAGACATAGAAGAACTGAAAGGAGCGATGAAATTGATTCGAGCTCTCTCTGATGCGGGTATGCAAGTCATCATTGGCTTTTGCGCAGCAGATTTGATTTTGTGGAAATTTGCTGGCGCGGTGAATTTTGCGACAGGTAAGTTCTTTAATTTGCGCCGATTTACAGCAACGAGGTTTGATGAACCAAAGGGAGGCGGTGGTCAAACACATAGAACTATTTCATGTTCTGCAAGTCTCATCATCGTGATCCTTGAAATGCTTGCGAAGTGATCCGCGTCCTTTGATTTATTAAATCCCATAATTACAAATCAAAGTGCCAGTTAGGCATTTTTGAAAACAAATTTACATGACAAAATTGATTGCCTCACTTTGCGTAGTTTTTAGTCTGATGGGAACAACAGCAGCCAGTTATGCTGCAACCACCAACGACACTTCCACAAAAGCCCAACCCTCAGACACAGAAATCAAACAGCAAATCGACCGCTACATAAAAAGCGAAATGCAGGAACGCCGCATCCCTGGCATGCAATTGGCCGTAGTCAGGGGTGGCAAGATTGTTTTGTTGAAGTCGTATGGCCTGGCTGAGATACCCAATGCGGTGGCTGTGAATGACCAGAATGTGTTTTCCATTAACTCTGCGACCAAGTCGTTTACTGGCGTTGCCATCATGCAGTTGGTGGAAGAGGGCAAGCTGGATTTGGCGGCTCCCGTGTCGCGTTATCTGGATGGCTTGCCTGTTGCCTGGCAGGCGGTGACTGTGCGGCAGCTTCTTACGCATACCTCGGGCATCCCCGACATTATCAGCAGCAAGATACCTTCGCTGGCAACGCCGCAAGAGGTGGATGCGGCTTGGGCTGCGATACAGACCTGGCCTATGGAGTTCAAGACGGGTGAACGCTACCGCTACAACCAGACCAATTATATTTTGCTGGGCAAGATCATCGATCGTCTGAGCGGTATGCCGTTTATTGAGTTTTTCCAGAAGCGGCAGTTTGCCGTGGCGGGTATGCGCAGCGTGGGTTTTGGTGAGTCGCGTGATGTGATACCGCACAAGGCGGTGTCGTACAGGTATGAGGAGCCGGGCGGTAACCTCAAGCATATCGTTGAGACCTATCCGACATTCTTGCGCACGGGTGCAGGCATGAATAGCAGTGCCGAGGATGTGGCTAACTGGCTCATCGCGCTGCAACAGGGCAAGCTGATTTCTGCTGCGGGTTTAAAGCAGCTCTGGACGCCGGGTACTTTCAATAATGGGAAACCGACTGTGTGGGCGCTGGGCTGGCCTGTGATGCGTCAGGGTGAGTACGCTGCGGTGGCTGGCGTGGGTGGTGCGCGTTCGGCGTTTTATGTATATCCCGACCATGATCTTGCCATCGTCACGCTGACCAATCTGGCGGGTGCTGATCCGCAGGGCATGATCGATGATATCGCCGGTTTTTATTTACCAGGTTTGAGAAAAGCGCATGGCGGTGCTTATGCGGCGCATCTTTTGCGTGAGCAGATTGCGCAGGATGGTTATACGGGCTTGGCGGCGAAATTGAACAAGATCAAAATCGATAAGGGATTGCATGATCCTTCTGAAGATGATTTCAACTCATGGGGTTATCGTTTGTTGAGCAAGAAGATGGCTGAGCAAGCGGTGACGGTGTTTGGCCTTGGGGTGCAGGTTTATCCCAATAGTGCAAACCTGCATGACAGCCTGGCAGAGGTATATGAGTTTCAGGCGGACAAGGTGGCGGCTTTGAAGCACTATCGTTTGTCACTGGGGCTGGATGCGCAGAATACGCATGCGGCGGAGCGTATCGCGGCCTTGAGTGGGAAGTGAGTAAGCTGGTTGTTTGAATTTCTTATAGATTAATTTGGGCTTTGTTAATTTCGTAGGTTGGGCTGGGCCTCGTCAGGCTACGCTTTATCAGCTCAATACTGTGCCTCAACCAGGGTATACGTTATTTAAATGCCGAGTGTTGGGCTGATGAAGCGTAGCCCAACCTACGCACAAAAAAACGGCTCATGATCTTGAAAATAATGAGCCGTTTTTTTTGCACTTCTATTCTTAAACTTTTACATCCGTTGTAAATAATCAGCAGATATTGAGAAATAATGTTTAAACCAGGCAATATACTTCAGAAGTAAATGAGAAAAAAGTCAGCAATTAATGGGAATATTTAGCTGCATCTAAAATCCCTCTCAAAAAACTATTTACAATTCCCCTGTAGATGACATGCATGCTCCAGGGGAGGTGAACGTGAACAGTAAAATCTGTTTAGCTTGTGGCGAATTATTTCTGACCCGCCCCCAAAATCCCACACAAACATACTGTTCAAAAAAGGCTTGCCAGTTGAAGCGCCGCGGTGCTTGGCAAAAGCTCAAACTCCAGACAGATACTGACTACCGTGACAACCAGATGCGGGCTCAAAAAGCATGGATGAAGCGAAATCCTGACTATTGGCAGAAATATCGTGACACCCATCCATCAAATGTAGAAAAAGATCGTGTTCTACAGCAGCACACGAATAATACTGATGGAAACGATGAAATTGCAAAGATGGACGTGTCAACTTGCAGTAGTTGCCCCTCTGCGGGCATATATTTTTTGATGCCGTGCAGCAAGAAAAAGATTGCAAAGATGGACGTGTGGACTGTAGAACTCACTCTGATAGGAACCTAAAACTGGGTCTCTTGATTGCAAAGAGATGACTCGTGCTAACGGCCTGATCTTTATGTTAATTTATTCTTTGCAATTGTGGATAACAAAAAGCAACGTAACTATCATCTCCTTGGGTGGAGCTAGCCATGTATTTATCGCCAAAAAATGAATACAACCAATCCTTGGCAGATACTTCCCATTTCCGAGGAGCAGAATACGTTCGGATGTCGACTGAGCACCAACAGTATTCAACTGACAATCAACGTCAGCGCATCCTGGAATACGCCTCGCGACGACAGATAGAGATCGTCAAGACTTATGCAGATGAAGGCAAAAGCGGACTACGCATAGATGGACGGCATGCGCTCCAGCAATTGATTAAGGACGTAGAAAGCGGTGCGGCAGATTTCAATATCATACTGGTCTACGATGTCAGCCGCTGGGGACGTTTTCAAGATGCAGATGAAAGTGCGTATTACGAATACATTTGCAAGCGCGCCGGTATCCAAGTCGCATACTGCGCAGAGCAATTTGAAAATGACGGCTCTCCTGTCTCCACGATCGTGAAGGGTGTCAAGCGCGCAATGGCCGGAGAGTACAGTAGGGAATTATCCGCCAAAGTATTTGCCGGACAATGCCGGTTGATTGAACTCGGCTTCCGTCAGGGAGGCCCTGCAGGATACGGACTTAGACGAGTATTGATTGATCAATTTGGTCAAATTAAAACCGAACTAAAGCATGGCGAACAGAAGAGCTTGCAAACAGACCGCGTCATCCTGATGCCAGGCCCTGAGGCTGAGATTCTTCAGGTAAATCAGATTTATCAATGGTTCATTGAGGATGGCTTATATGAATCAGAAATCGCTAGTAGGCTCAATGCCATGCAAGTTGTCACCGACCTGAACCGTGCGTGGACCAGGTCTACCGTACATGAGGTATTGACGAATGAGAAATACATTGGCAATAACGTGTACAACCGCATCTCTTACAAATTGAAAAAGATGCGTGTGATCAATCAAAGCAACATGTGGATCAAGAAGGAAGGTGCTTTCCAGCCTATCGTTGCCTCAGAAGTATTTTTTACTGCCCAAGGTATATTACGTGCGCGTGCCAGAAAATATACCGACGAGGAATTAATAGAGCGTCTACGCTTACTCTATAAGAGTCGTGGCGTTTTGTCTGGTCTCATTATTGATGAAATGGAAGATATGCCTACCTCTTCTGTTTACGCCTATCGCTTTGGCAGCCTGATTCGTGCCTATCAAATGGTAGGTTTTACACCAGATCGTGACTATCAGTATCTGGAAGTGAACCGTTTCATCCGGCGCTTACATCCCGAAATTATTGTACAAACGGAAGCCAGGATTGCCGAATTGGGTGGGCAAATCAGTCGCGATCCCGGCACCGATTTGCTCCATATTAATAGCGAGTTCACTGTCTCTATTGTTCTGGCACGTTGCCAGCAAAGAGCATTGGGTCTTCATCGTTGGAAAATCAGGTTTGATACTGGCCTCTTACCAGATATTACGGTAGCAGTCAGGCTTAATCAAAACAATAACACTGCATTGGATTATTTTCTGTTGCCGAGGATAGATTTTGCAACGCATCATTTAAGTCTGGCAGATCAAAATTCTATCGAGTTCGACAGCTATCGCTTTGACACCCTGGACTATCTGTATGGGATGGCAGAAAGAGCGCGATTGCGGAGAGTCGCATGAGCGCCGCACCTGACGAGCTGCGCATGATACCGTTGGCATGTATAGATGTGCTAAACCCAAGGGAGCGCAATAGCCAAGTATTCAGTGAAATTGTCGAGAATATCCGGGCCATAGGATTGAAGAAACCCATCAAAGTCACACCACGCCCTGGTGACGAAGGTGAACAACGGTATTTGTTGGTCTGTGGTGAAGGTCGGATGAAGGCATTTAGAGAGTTGGGCCAGACCCACATCCCGGCGCTTGTCGTCTCAGTCAGCGACGAAGATGCTTTGATTATGAGCCTCGCTGAAAATATCGCCCGCCGCCAATACCGACCTTTAGAGTTGCTGACGGCCATTGAAATGTTGCGAGACCGTGGCTATGACAAGAAGATGATCGCTTCCAAGACTGGTCTCACGATGGAAAGGGTCAACGGCATACTAGTGTTATTGGAGCGCGGTGAAGAGCGACTCCTGGTTGCAGTCGAAAAAGGGAAAATTCCACTGACTGCCGCCTTGGCCATTGTCAGTGGAAATCGTGACGATAAAGCCATACAGCAGGCATTGCAGGAGGCGTACGAGTCTGGGCAGTTGCGTGGTAAACAATTATTTGAAGCAAAACGCGTCATAGAAAGCCGCCAGACATTGGGCCGAACACTGGGCTGCAGTATGCCCCGAAAAAGGGCGAACGTAACGACCACAAGTCTAGTCAGAACCTACCAAAAAGAAGTCAGTCGACAACAATTGTTGGTGAAGAAAGCCACCACTGCCCAGCACCGTCTGTTGTTCGTCACCAATGCACTTCGTCAACTATTCTTGGATGAAAATTTTTCTAATCTCCTGCGTGCAGAAGGTATCGATACCTTGCCAGCTTATTTAGAACAAAGGATATGGGAGACGGTATGACAGAAACTATAGACTTAGGCTTTTGCATGGAACCGGTGTCTGTCCCCTGTGCCAATATTCTACCCTCCCGCTCATTACCTGAAAACTTAGCAACCTCCAGAAAATACATGCAGATTCGTTCTTCAATCAAAGAAATTGGATTGATTGAACCCTTGTCGATTACTCCGCTGATCAAAAAATCCACACAGCATATGCTACTGGACGGTCATATGCGCCTGACGGCATTACGTGAATTGGGGTATGAAGAGGTGCTATGTCTGATTGCCAAAGATGATGAAAGCTATACCTACAATAGCAGAATTAACCGGCTTTCGACTATACAAGAACATTTCATGATCCGGCGTGCGATAGAGAGAGGTGTATCTGCGACCCGATTGGCAGAAGTACTGAGTATGGATTCAACGCAGATCTATAAAAAAATGACTTTGCTCAATGGAATATGTCCAGAAGCAGCAGAGCTGCTCAAGGACAGGCAGTTTTCTGCTGACGTGTCCAGAGTGCTGCGTAAGATGAAACCAACGCGTCAAATAGAATGCGTTGAACTCATGACCTCGGCAAATAATGTGACTGTCTCCTATGCGGAAGCAATGCTGGTAGCTACGCCTGCAGAATTATTGGTTGATGGTAAGAAACCTGTGAAACTGGCTGGTGTATCGTCAGAACAGATGGGCAAGATGGAGCGCGAGATGACCAGCTTGCAGAGTCAGTATAAGGTTGTCGAACAAACCTACGGTCAAGATGTGCTAAACCTGGTTCTTGCTCGTGGTTACCTGGTTAAGTTATTGGATAATCCTGCAACTTGCCGCTATCTTGAAAAGAAATTTCCGGAAATTTTAGTGGAATTTAGAGCAGTTATCAAAATGGTGGCATTGGATCAATGATGCTTTTGAGTCCACCAGCCTCATTGATAAAAGTGGGTAGAAAACGCTGGGGATTAGCAATTTGTACAATTGTTGTGTTATAAATATCAAGGACTGGAGTTGTCGGGTACATATTTTCTGGGAGCATATAGTGGCACGCAAAATACCTAAAAATTATTTGTCCGTCACAGGCAGCTTTGCCAGTCAAAAAAATGACCAAATGGCTGGATTTGAGTCCATCCTGGAAAAGGAGTTTCTCCTGCTCCTTGATTTTGACGAAACCGTTGAGCGCTTTGAGGTGCAGGAAGTCACAATACCAGTGCCTGGCGTACCCAAGGGTTACACACCAGATGTGCTGATTTATTACAAACCCAACCCTCTAACGGGCGAAATTCCCGTCTCAGTACTTACTGAAGTGAAGCATACCGACGATTTGGAACGCAACCGCGAAAAATATAAAACCAAATTTGCACTTGCAGATGAGTATGCACGTAAGCATGGATGGGAATTTCGAATAACAACGCAAGTCAATATTCGAACAAAGCGCCTTCAAAATATCAAATTCTTGAGAGAGTATCGAAACATTCAGCCAGACGGGAGTGATCGTCACCAACTCCTCAGTATAGCTACTTCATATAACGGCGAATTCCGTTTCAAAGACATCCTTCAACGGCTTGCATCAAATGACGATGCTCAATTGCACTGGCTCCCTGTCATATGGCACGCGATATTAAAAAAAGACTTAATTGCTGACTGGGATCAGTTGATTGACTACCAAACCTTATTACGTCTATCTCCGGGGGCGTGATGCGAAAGCAAGAGCGTGCAGTGCTGTGGATAAATAAAGGGGCAATGATTTCAAGTCACGGACGGGACTATGTGGTCCTGTCTCTTGCAGATGTGAATCTGGTTCTTGCCAAAGAAGTAGGCTCGGGCGAAAAGGTGTTGCTGAAAATTGGGGATGTGGAACCGCCAAGGGCGATAAAAAGTCGTGATGCTGAACCCATTGTTGAACGTGATCTATCTACAGTTTCAACGGCGGATTGGACCGTCGCCGAAGAGCGTAAGCGCTTGATTGAGCCGATGCTCAATAAGGACTATCGACGTAATGACGCACTTGGCGTCCGGATTGCGAATGAGGCAGGCGTCAGCCTGGCGACTATTTACAGGTGGGTTTCGGCATATAGGCATACTGAGTTGGTATCATCTTTGCTGCCGAACTATGCAGAGCGCGGCGGAAAAGGGAAAGCAAGGCTTTCCGCCGAAGTTGAGACCATCATCGCCAGGACGATTGACACTTTCTACGATGTAGAGCAAAAAAATACCATTGCGTCCACCATACAAGAAATCCGACGCCTTTGTTTCAATGCCAATTTGCCGTTACCTGCGGCCAACACGATACGCATTCGCCTGGGAAAAACCAACGGTCGCGAACGTGTCAAGAAACGTGAAGGCGAGGCAAAAGCACACGATCAATTCGATCCAATTAAGGGGACAATTCCCGACGCTGATTGGCCACTGTCACTGGTACAAATTGACCATACAGTGTTGCCCGTCATTATTGTTGACGACATTTGCCGTAAATCCATTCGCCGTGCTTGGATTACCTTAGCCATTGATGTCCATACTCGCGTTTGTCTAGGAATGTATTTATCATTGGATGCGCCGTCGGCAATGTCAGCAGGGATGTGTATATCTCATGCGATCTTAATGAAGGACAAGTGGTTGAATCGTTTAGGTATCACGACCACAGATTGGCCATGCTGGGGCACCATGGGAATCTTGCACATGGATAACGCAAGGGAATTCCGTGGTGATATGTTGAAATTTGCATGCAATGAGTACGATATAGATTTGCATTTACGCCCCGTAAAGAAGCCTCGTTATGGTGGGCATATCGAGCGTCTCATGGGGACGGTTTCTGAGGGACTGAAAACACTCAAAGGTTCGACCTTCTCCGGCCCGGATGAAAAAGGCACTTACGATTCCGAAGGAAACGCTTGCATGACCTTCAGCGAATTGGAGAAGTGGCTGGTGCTATTTTTTGCCAGATACCACCGCAATATACATAAAGGGATCGGTACAACACCATTAACCAAATGGCGAGAGGGATTGCTAGGTACTAAGGATAAGCCAGGACGTGGATATCCCGCGAGGCGGCTGGATGAAGAGAGCTTGCGAATACACTTCATGCCTTTCATTGAGCGGACAGTGCAAAATTATGGCGTGTTGATTGACGATGTTCATTATTATCATGATGTGCTTCGCCCTTGGATCAATGCTGAGCACCCTGAGTTTGAAAAGCATAAAAGAAAATTTCGGTTTCATCAAGACCCAAGAGACATTAGTACACTATATTTTTTTGATGAGATTGCCCAAAGATTTTTCGCCATTCCTTACCGTGATGTCAGCCTTCCGCCAGCAAGTATTTGGGAACTACGAGAAGCACACAGAAAAGCAGACGAAAGAGGCATTGCTCGCGACAATGAAAAAGCCACTTTTGCTTTACTGAATGAGCAACGTGAATTGGAGAAAGATGCAGCTGAAAAAACAAAATCAGCCAGGCGCGCTGTTCAAAGATTGACCCAGCACGAATTGGCGAGACAGCAGAAGAAAGAAGATTTACCGACAGTTACCCAAACAGCACCTTCTGAATTTCCACCTGCAATTCGTGGCTACGATCCGGACGCTGTGAAACCCTTGGATGACGACTGATGGCGCAAGAGAATCCTTATCCGCATTTAAATGAGAATGCGCGGGCGCTAATCCAGCAAAGTGACGAGCAACGTATTTATGCGATACGCAAAGGTTCATGGCTGGGATATGCCGGTGCCAAGCAGGTTTTAGCAAGGATGGAAGATTTGTTGGCGTATCCACGCATCACGCGCATGCCGAACATGCTTTTGGTTGCACCTTCGTACAACGGTAAGACATCTATTCTTGAACGATTCATGGAGTTGCATCAGCCTGATTTAGATCCAACAGGTGAAGTGACTATTTGTCCAGTAGTGATGGTTGACGCTCCAAGCAAACCTGACATCGCTGATTTTTATGCACGCATCCTGGATAAGTTGATGGCGCCGTACAAACCCACAGCATCTCCTTCAGAGAAGTACTCTCAGATCAAGCGACTCTTTCGCCAGATGGATGTACGCATGCTAATTATTGATGAGATCCACAATCTGATTGCTGGTAGCACCAATAAGCAAAGAGAGTTTCGTAATACCTTAAAGAGTATCGGCAATGAAACCAAGGTTGTCATGGTCGCCGCGGGCACAGAGGATGCCTACAATGCGTTTAATACCGATCCTCAAATGTCCAGTCGGTTCACACCAGAGGAATTACCACTTTGGAAGGCAAACAATGAATTTGGGGGCGTGCTCGCGACCCTGGAATTAAGGACACCGCTGAAGAAGCCTTCGAATTTGAAAGATCCCGCCGCGATGTTGTCGATCTATAATAGAAGTGAAGGAACACTGGGCGACGCTTGCGATCTGGTGAAGGAACTTGCGATTGATGCTATCCGTAAGAAGACGGAACAAATCACAATGGCTAGCATAAATAGTCTAAGCTGGGTGCCGCCATCTAAGCGCAAGCAGTATAAACGCCCAAATCCGTCATGAAAGGAATCACTGAATCTTTATGGCCGATTCACTATAAGCCTCTGCCGGACGAATTGTTGTCTTGCTGGCTGGTGCGACTAGCTCACGGTCACGGCTTGAAGGTTCAGACTTTCTGTAATTTAATATTTGGCAATCAACGCCAAATCTGGAACCGGGACATGGACCGCCTGGCTCCAACATGGTTGATTGACGAATTAAGCCAGCGGACAGCGACCCCGTCACAGATCACATGGAATACGACACTGCGTTCCTATGAAGGATTGCTTTACCGAAAATTTAAAGTGTCGGGTGGATTGCAATGGATACTCGCTCTCAAGTTGTACCATCGCAAGCGGGAGGGGTACGGATTGCAATGCTGTCCCACCTGTCTAGCTGAGGATAGCATTCCTTATTTCAGGAAGCGATGGCGCATCGCTTTTTATACAGTTTGCACTAAGCACCAAACAATGATGCTGGACCGTTGTCCACAGTGTGCTGCTGCTATAGCCTTTCACCGGATCGATATCATGAACGTCGATGCACTTGATGCTGGTAGGCTTGCATATTGCCATGAGTGCGGATTTGATCTGAGGGCTGCTCCTGCAGTAGAACCATTGTTCTATGATCGCGATGCTACTGTTTTATTGCTGAACGCATGCGACGTGCTTGACCCAGGTCATGCAGGTGATGACAAGTGGGACCTGGGACGATATTCTGTATTACATCAGTTGAGCATGATTTTAACTTCAAAATATCGGCATGTGTCCTTGCGGGATTTTGTGCTGGATCAGATTGGATGCTCTGATATTCGCTTAGCCACTGGACGCATTTCTTTGGAAATGCGTTCAATTGAAGAGAGGCACCATTTGCTTCAGCTTGCTATGTGGTTGATGGTGTTACCGGATGTGAGATTGGAGCATGCCTGGCGTAGCGGTGCGGTTCGATATAATGTTTTGTTGAAAGATTTTACCGAGCCGCCTGATTGGTATCAGCGAGTGACGGAAAAATTTGTCAATTGGCGGAATCGGTTTTAGATTAATAGTCAATGCTTGTATCTCTTGTATCTGCCAGTCTGAATTAATGCGTCCAATACTACCTGGAAAAAATTAAGATTGAATCGCAAATTTATTACAGTGCTCAACAATACTTTTTCCAATAACTTGTCCTAACCGAACAGGGACAGCATTCCCTATCAGGCGCCCGATCGTTTTTGTTGACATCTTTTGATCCGGGTCCAAAAATTTATAATTTTTAGGGAATGTTTGGAAAATTGCAGCTTCTCTTAATGAAATTGCTCTGTCTTGCTCAGGGTGTCCAAATCGCCCATTCCCAATACCATAACATAATGTTGTCATTGTCGGCGCAGGACTATCCCAAACCATACGACCATAAACACTAGAATATGATTTCCCCGAATCTTTCTTATGGCATGCTAACAATAAATCTTCATCCCAATCTTTCCAAGTACCTCCAGGTTTCGACTGTTGAATTCTTCGAATATTCAAAGAGTTTAGTCTACTGGAAACATGTAAAGCATCGTTCTCATTTCGCTCTCCCGCTTTAATAGCTGGTAGATGTCCAATGGCTTTTTTAACAGTTTTATATTTCTTTGGTGTATGCGTTTTGGATATTAATTTTATATCGCCCAATTTTGAGCCTAGTAGGACAAGCCTCTTACGGTTCTGAGGGATTCCATATTCAACACAATTGACAATTTCAAATGATACTTTGTATTTTAGCTTCTTTAACTTACGTAAAAAATCTTCAAAAACCTTGTGTCCTTGGAGTTCAGGGACATTTTCCATTGTAACGATCTCTGGAGAGATGTCAGAAATAAGACGTGAAAATTCATATAGCAACTTCCACTTTTTATCCACGCTAGTATCTTCACCTTGACGGTATTTTGAAAATGGTTGGCATGGCGCGCATCCAGCAAGAACTCTTATATTGGCTTTTGACGTAAACAACTTTGCAAGTGTTTCACTTTCCACAAGGGAAATGTCAGATTCAATGAATTTTGCTTTATTGTTCTGTTCGAATGGATATTTGCAACTTGCATCAAAATCAATGCCAGCCAAAACTGTTAATCCTGATTTTTTCAAGCCAAAGGACAGACCTCCGGCACCGCAGAATAAATCAATGGCTTCAATTTGTATTTTTTGCTTTTCCATAGGGATGGATTGTATCAATTATCACAAAAAAACTCGAGTCCTTAATTGATTCTCCCCGCGTCATCCTCGTAATGTTGAATAATAATCTGTGGTTTCGTTCTTAATCAGGCCGAAACTCAATCTAAAGCTTTGAAATCATATCAAATGACAGTGTTATTAATGACACTTACATTTTTCTCCAAGTATTTCTTGCTATTTAAGTACTCTTCAATATTATCCAAAATTTCCTCTAAGTAAGAAATTACTTCATTTCTAATTTCTAATATCTCCTCAATCGGAGTGATTTTACCGCATGCTAGAAATGACATATTTCCATGTGCCAATTCATTACGTCGATTTTTAACATTTGTTAAACGCTTTCCGCCGCGCGTTTTTTCTCCGTCAGTATCAACCGAGAATCCAATTTTATCGGCAAATTCCTTAAGTGTCTTATGATGTATGTTTCCACTAAAAAGCCTACTAGCTTCGAAACCTGCCCGAATAATACTTTTACTAATTGGATGAGTGCTTTCTATTATCCGCTTATATGAATCATCGTCTCTTCTGAAAGTAGAAGCTATATGCTTCCTCAAAAGAGGATGAAGTTCATCAAAATGGTGATCATGTTTTTCAATGTCCATATATATTGCTTGAACGGCTCTTGTTATCGTCGCCTCAACAATATTGTAAAGTAACAAAAAACCATTCGCCTTGAGCGTGTCAATCACGTCACTTGGAATATGTTTTAAATCTCTTAACTCTGGATTAGCCGTAGAAAATGGTGGCGTTAGCGACAGCATTGCGCGCCGATCTATAATTTCATAAATAAAATTAAAATAAAGTGCTATTTCTTCCGCTCGTTCCTCAAAAACTTCTCGGGTTTTTAACATATTCAGAATAACTCCAAACTCTTCCAATCATCATCTTTTGCATTTTTGCGCTCAACGATCTCCGGCTCTCTACCTATTAAACTGTCCCGTACAAACCAAAGACGTTCAAGTAATTTCGGTTTCGAATTCGTGGCATCAGATCGAGTATGTTTCTTAAATTGGGGAGAGTTAATCCACACACTGGTATCCTGCGGTATCAAATTAGGTTTTTCCCTAAGTGCAAGAGCGACCCCTACTGCGATAGCTTCGAAACGTACTCGCGGAACAGTGCTGTGCTGAGGTTCCTTCCTAAATCCACCATCGAAATTTGATTTGACGAAAGTGACCATCTGATTAAATTCAGCTCTATAAGAATCTAATAAGTTTGAGTCTTTTGTTACCTCATCATTTTTATCTTTTAAATATTCTGTCAAAAACGGATCAACTTCATGAACAAACTTTTCGTGTCGATCTAGGTAGGCAAAAAAACGTAGCAGCATTTCTTCATATTCGCGAAGATTGATTTTCTTCTTCGGCAATGGACAGATATCTCTAAAATTTTCGTCACTGGCGAGTTCCTCAATGAAAGTTAAGAAGGCCCCATCGCTATGTCCTCTACGTTGTTCCATGGGTTGCAGCTTTGTACCGCCTGAGTTCAATCGATCAAACATTTCCCTCCTGGACTCTTCATCTAACTTGACCGTAAGTACGGCAATACGAATAGCCTTGGACTTAAATCTCCGTTGCCAGTGACGAGGTAAGCTGGAATACTTAAAGCCGTTCAGTGCCTGGATCTTTTTAAGGTCACATAAAGTTAGCTGATCATTCATGAAATAATATAACGTTCTCAACCGTTGAGTTCCGTCAATAACTTCTAATGCCCCCCTGTGGCTTTCTTCATCAGTATCACCAAGAAATAGTGGTGGAATAGGTAAATTCAAAAAAAGTGACTCAATAAAACGACTTTGCTGTTTGGGAAGCCAAATAAATTCTCTCTGATAATCGGGAATAAAAATTTCGGCCTCGTCCGTCTCAAGGCCATCTGCATATTTATGAACCAAAACCTCAATAGGGTACTCTCTCAGTTGTAGATCATGCTGTTCTGCTATTTCGGATATTTCTTTATCTAACTGTGCCTGTTGAGCCTCGGTGATACCGTGGTTAATTCCATCTAATAAGTCGACATTTTTATTATTCAACATATTTGTATATTGGTTAATTTAATTGGATTTTAAATATTAGTCGAAAAAATGCATATTTGTCATGCAAAATATGTAATTTGATTTATGTTGTATTTTAAGCGGATATGCCCTCCATTAGGACTTCGATGCTGCTTAAATAGTAAAAGTGAGGTCTGCGTAAGCTAGTTTTTTCGCAAAATATTGTTAATTGATTAAATTTTTCACCGCCAACTTATGTGAAATTTGCAATATTCCATATAATTAGTGTTTGCGTATTCAAATCAATAACTGATATTGGATTTGTAGGATTATTAACCATAGGAACTCTATGCAACGCGCCGCATCTCCACCTAATTCTCGGCCCGAGTCAAATTTTGTTGAATTCAGTGTTGATGCCGCACTCCTGAGGGAATTGGGTGAGAGACTTGTTGGCAAACCACATGTCGCATTAGCTGAACTTGTGAAAAATGCATACGACGCGGATGCAAACAAAGTAATCATACGCTTCGGCAAAGGCACTATTGATGTTATAGATGACGGTCATGGCATGACCGAAGACGATTTCAAACGTTACTGGATGCGAATCGGTACAACACACAAGCAGAAGGCTCAAGTATCTCCCAAGTTAAAACGTGCCGTTACTGGTTCTAAAGGCATTGGACGACTATCAGCCCAGTTCCTGGGAACATCAGTTGCCTTGTGGAGTAAGACTATTAAACAGGCAGTTGGCGTACATGCGACTGTTGACTGGGCCAAGGCACGCCAATCGGGAGATCTGATTAAAGCCGGAGCATTCGTTAGCAAATTTAATTTTGATCTGGACGTTCCAAAAGACAAGTTACCTGTTGGGATACTTAAACAAGGTACAAGGGTTCGAATTACTGGATTGCATCAAACTTGGGAGGAAGAAGATCTTCGAGAATTGGCTCGTGAACTCTGGTTCCTTAAACCTCCTCTGCGTGTTTTAAAAGATCTTCGAAAGCGTGACAGGTTCGATGTTTTGCTTGAGGGTGTGGATGAAAAGGAAAAGGCGACCTTTCAAGAGCTAATGACGGCTGCATTCAGAAATTGGATTGCAGAAATCCATGGTCAATTGACTGATGGTTTAAAGACTGGTATGGCGACCGTAACCGTCCGATTCAACGACCGCGAGAGTCAGACTCAGGAATTTATCATTCCCGATTGCAAATTAAATGAAGCTTCCTTCCGTATTCGCATATATAAACTGAGCGGTAAGCAAGCACATGGGATCGAAGTTCAAACAGCCAGAGAGTACTTTAATCGTTTTGGCGGTGTCCATATCTATGATGACGATTTCAGATTGCCTTTTTATGGTGGGGCAGAGCAAGATTGGTTGCGGCTTGAAATAGAGCATTCACACCGACTAATGACATCTAAAATGCTGCCGGAGAATCTTCTGGTTCAAGGTGGATTACAGGATTTACCGACTTTAGGGCGGGTCTTTGGCATTGTGAACGTGTCGACTTCCCGAGAGCGAAATGTCGCTGATAAACGATCGATAGAAAACGGCCAATACCTCAATATTCAGTTAACCCGTGATAGGTTAATTACCAATCGCTCTTATGATAGTCTAGTTTACATGGTCCGTTGGGCATTCCATTACTATGCAAATCTTTCTTATCTCAAACGGCAAAAAAGAATAAAGGTTCCTGATTACGTCCCCCCGGTAGCAGAAATTTTTGGCGGTGTTAAGAGTCAACTGCAGGTTCTATACGAAACGGTCCCGAAGGCAGCACAGGCCAGAGTTCAGACTGTCCTGAAGAGTCTCGTCAAGGCAGAGGACTTTGAAAGAAAACGTGAAGAGTCACTTGCGAATGAAAAAATCCTTCTCGGAGCGCTGGCGACAGCTGGAATGAGTGCGCTAGCTCTTGAGCATGAACTTGGAAAGGAACTGGTTGCATTGCGTGAAAAATTAGACGAGTTGGTAATGCGAACAGGAAAAATTGACGCGAAGGATCTGCAACCTACAATCAAAAGTATCCAAGATTGGATAAATCGAGCGTCAAATACTCAAAGTCTGTTTTCGCCATTAATGAACGAAACAGATAGGGAAATGCGATCAAGCATGTTTGCCAAAAAAGTGGTCAAACAAATCGCGAGTAATTCTTCAGTGCTGCTACGGGAGGTGAAGGTAAGTTATGAAAAAATCGATGCAGGATTAAGATTACCGTCAGCCACGCTTGCAGCTTGGAACGCGATATTACAAAACGTTTTTGTTAACGCAATAAATGCAATGATTGCATCGCCTGAGAAGAGAATCGTGTGTGAATCTGAAATAGATATTTCCAATCGAAAGGCATCTCTTTTCATTTCAGACACTGGGGTAGGTGTTGATTTAGTGGGTTCTAAAGATTTGTTTAATCCCTTTGTGCGTCGCCTTGAACTTCCGCCAGAACGTGAAGGATTGGGTCTGGGAGGTGTAGGGCTTGGGCTCACAATTGTTAAGACAGTTTCTGAATCAGTAGGCTGTACTGTAGGTTTTGTACGTCCTAGAAAAAATATGAATACAACGTTCGAATTAACTTGGAGTTTACCTGATGACCGGAAGTAAACTAAATGTTCTTCTGCTGGACGACGATACAGATAGAGCACAAGCATGGGCAAAAAAAATTAATGAAATTACGGGATGTGCGGCAAATGCACCTGACAAAAAAGGTGTATTGGATATCATCTCCATACTATTTCAGCGTCGCAGAATGGGAAGGGCTCAAGGAGATGCGTTTTGGGATATAGAGTGTCCAACTCTTGATGGCGCTGATTTATTAATCATTGATTATGATCTCCAAAACCTCGACGATAATGGCGAGTGGACAACTGGCAGTGAAATAGCCTACGCAGTGCGGTTAGTGTCTAAGGCAAAAGAAGTAATCGTGATTAATCAAAGAGGTGCAAACAGATTCGATTTGACGATGGTGAAGGCTGCGGATTCACGTGCAGACCTGGATATTGGGGGAGTACAGCTTACAAATCCAGGACTTTGGCAATCCTCTGCCTTTAATGGGTACCGACCATGGCATTGGCCGAATTTGATTCAAGAGCCACAGCGTGTTGAACAAAGCGTGACGTTTGTAGCCAAGAATCTGGATATACCCATATTAAAATGCTTGGGATTCTCTGATGACTTTGAGAGTGGTTGTGCGCTTCGACCAGAAGTGTGGGGCAAGTTATGCGCTAATCAAGCAACAACATTCCGGCAGCTTGTAGTGGCTGCAAGGGAAGAAGATTCTATACATGTCCTTTTCGCCGACGTTCCTATTTTCAAAGAAAACGACCATTTAATCGCGTCAATCGCAGCATCAATTACCCGACGCTGGCTGGAGAAATGGGTTTTACCGAATCAAGATATTTTATGCGACGTCCCTCATTTAGCACTTAAGTATCCCTGGATCATTAAAGAATATGACAATGAAGCCTCCTGGCACGCCCTTGAAACCTTAGACCAACCAAGTAACTTAATCGACAGAATTTGCGAATTTCAATTCCGTCCTCTTTGCCTGTTTTCAAAACCGGTATTTTGGGGAGAAAAAATTGACGTATGTGGGCAAGAGTTACTTCCGCAGGATTTCGATTATTCTGCTGTCCCGCAATTGGTTTTTCGGGAAGATGTTTCTAATTTTGGATCGCCCGATGATTCTCGAGATTATCCGAGCCAAGTATTGAGCATAGATAATAGACGATGGGTTACTGAACCAGAAAAGCAACAAGTAAATGAAGGGCCTGCAGATGTACGTGCAGTCGTTTTTGAACCACAATCATTGCTGCTTTCATAAAAAAATGGATGAGACAATTCAAAAAGCAATTACTGCTCTGCTCGGAGACGCAGCAGAAAAAGGATATCGTTGGCTAAATTCAACAGGTGACTGGCGTAAAGAATTAGTAGGCAAATTACGCAATGAACAATTTGCGCTGATGAGTACAACTCAAATTAAAGGCCTACCTCAGGGGTTCATAAAAAAAATAGCAGGAAATGAAGAAAGTGCTCCGCAACATTTTTTTGTTGTACAGCCTTTTGGACCTGCCAATAGTGAAAAATGGGCGCCTACTATTGGTATAGAGCATCGAAAGAATTTCGACAACGTAGTGCAAGTTTGTTTTTATGTGGCATTTTTTGGCAATCAGCCGACGAACATGCAAACATACAAATTAACATCTTTCGGCCATCGATTTGATGCGCCAGAAGGGAAAAAGAGTGTTCATAATTATTATCATGTACAACCATTGAAAAAATTTAAAGCAGGCTATAACCTCCCAGGGGCTTTCCAAATACACCCTGATACCTTTCCGACGATTCCGATAGAGGCAAATGACACCCTGGACTTATTGCTTCATACATTGCACGTAGCATGTGGTGCAAAGTATATAGAACAGCTCGCCACGACAAAAATTAATAAAGTAGTCGCGGAACGTGCAGCCGGTCTACATAAAAAACTCAATTTGGCGTAAGCGTTCAACCGTCCCATCTATGAATTGATGCGTAGCCTGGAGATACTTCAGTTTTTTTAAGCTGAGGGAATCAGAATGACACGAGAAGAATGCAGAGGACTGTAGCTAGCCCTTTTCAAAATTTAATATCCGGGCTGTTTTACCACGTTCGGACGAAAGCGTTGAACGCGGCAAGATGAAGTACAAATTGGCGCTGGACGTGGAGGTTCCAGTCCAGATGCGTGTAAAATTGATGCGTAAAGAATGCTGTTCGTGATTGGACTCAATATCAAAAAACTTCATCTCGTCTCAGCCTAGACTCGATTTGAGCACGGTCCGAGAACAAACCTTCATCATAAATAACATAGACATACTCGCCAAGAGTACGGCAAAATGCTGTCGAATTAACCGCAATGCTGCTCAATTTCCCATTGAAGTGAATCTTGTGAATTAGATCAAAATGACGTTGTGAAACGCGCTCAAATATGCAACGAGACACGCCAAAGCTTTCGTCCGTTGTATATCCTTTCGAGTTCAATTCCTCAACCAACTCACGGAAACGATTTTCACTTTCCGTGAAGAAATCAACAAAGTTTGTAGCTATCACACGAGATCCTATCTATCTGGAAATAGGATGAATTTTAGCCCAACATCATGGTGAGTGATATAACGCTCTTGTCAGAATCTGAAAAGGTAAAAAATTGGTCCGAAGAGTGTCGCAATATCTAATTGCAGGTGTTGTTGGTAGAGAAAATCTGCGCCGCGAGAGATGACAGACTAAGCGATCAGTTTATGACTAGGGCAGTCAAACGTGCAATATGCCGTGGCCATACTCGCGCGTCAGTTGATCAATCAAATCACGCTCATGTGGAAGCAGAGCTTTTTCATCTATAAAACGCCAATTTCGCTCGTAGAGATCGAACGCATCCTCACCGGTGATTGCATCAAGGGGATCACGATTCCATGCTATCAGTCGGAGCTGAGGAAAATCGCCGATGATAAAGGTATCGATAGCAGTGCACATGCAACAACTTTCCCTAAATGATATACAATTCCGCCGTGTGCTTTGGGACTCGCGGGCGTAAGCTTCCCCCTGAAGACGTTGGAGTAAGAATGGCTCACTGATGTGGGCCATTTGCATTTTGTCTTCAAGTTCAATACAAACAATTTACTTTATGTCTGGTGGACAATGTACCCACCATTTTGCGAATTCCAGCAAATCAGAATGTGATGAAGATACATTGTCCAGTTCGTCTCCGATATTTGGAGTTCCATTGGGTTCCCTGGTGATGAGTGCCATGTGTATACTGGTTGGCACGCCACGGAAGTAGGGCAGATAGTCATCAACAAAGGCAACAGGTTTTAAGTCGCTGAGCGCCTTAGCTTTTGGGCTGGTGCCTGCATCACTGTGTTCAGTCGCGATCACGTCGTCGATAGGAAATCCATGGTCAAGGATGTTCTTTAACCTAGAGAGACGGTACGCCTGTTTCAATGCGCTTACACACACTAGGCGATAGCCTGCATCCTTGAGCAGGATGCAGGCTTCCAGCGCACCTGGCAGCGCTGGGATGGAGGACCAGAATTCTTCATCAAAGCACTGGCGGAACCGCTCCATTTCGTTCCCAGTCACTCTTTGAACACTCCATCGATCTATGGGCCAGTAGGCAAGCGGGTCTTTGGCTGCTGGCAAGACTCCGAACGCCTTCTGCCATGCCATCGCATAGGAAGCATGATAGTCAAGAAGCACACCATCTGCATCCAAAGCAATAATTCCTTTTGTCTTGTTGATGTTGTTCATTGTAGAGATGGATTGTTCGTGCAGATCAGATCACCAGTGCAGGACTGCTCAATGCGGTTCCATGATTTTATCACCGAACAGAAGTACGGCTTCTTGCAGTGACGACAGCAGATGATGCGTATGCTCCTGTCCTAGTTGTGAGACGGAGAATTGAATGAGTAACTCACCCAGGCCAATGGCAACGGCCTGGGCTGGGATGCCTGGATTATCTGAAGCGAACTGAGTGACAGTGTCTAAACATTGTGTGCGCACCATAATTGCGCCAAGCTGTAGTTCTTGAACAGAATGCATAATTTTTGTAAGTTGTATCCCAGTCTTAAAACTGCTGGGTAGATATGGAAATTAATCTGCTATAGAGTGCCGTGGCTACACACCAGGAGCGTTAGCCGTTGACGATGGCATTTAGTTTTGCGCACCACTGCTTTGCTTCTCGTTCGCTCATATAGAACTTCATAAGTGGATTGATTTCGTCAGCAAGTTCGATAACCAATTCGAAAAACACACGCTTGTGACCGCGTTCAAACGACGGCGCGGTCATTGCGGTATTTCCCACCCGATGGAATTGACCAGTGAATTCCATGGTTTCCCTATTTTTCCATTCGTAATGCCAGGCGAGCAAATAAGAAAGGTCATGGACCTGGAAAGTACCGGTACTGCTGTTGCAAACGGCCAGTTTTTTGTTTCGCTTATCGAAGACCAGGAATATGGGGCTCGGGTGCCCTAATAAATTCTCCACGTTGAAATTCAGGTTTGCCTGCCTGTTGATGCTTTCCACCAGATTCCTGGATTTTTTGTAGATCCCTTGCAGCAGTCGTATCGAAAGGAAGCAAGTAATGGATGCGATCACAAAGAAGATGAAAACGCCGCTTGTTCTGTAATCATGTGCGAAAAGCAGCACGAGTAAAGCGCCGATAGAGCCGAGTCCAGAAAACCCAATGACAGGAATTGCAAGTGTCCCAAGCGCAGCCGTGACTGCCGTTTTGAAGGTGCCAGCCATTACAGTTCCTGTTTAGTTCAGATCCGCCATGAGCACTTAAGCAGCAAGCAACATGCTTTTCTCAGCATAGTCGTCATATTTAGTCATTGGATAGTTAAATTATGTGGATTAACCACATTCTATGATGTTACCAGAAAAACCAAGAAATACCACTATTCATGTGGTTATAAGACATGGAATGTGGAAATGGTTACCGCGAGACAAGAAAATCAATTCGCCAAGCGAATCGGCACTGCTTTGGCCAAACAGCGGTTGAACAAAGGTTTAACGCAGGAGCAGGTGGCGGAACTTATTGGTGTGGAACAAGAAACGATTTCCAGATTTGAGCGCGGGGCAACAATACCGCCGTTGCTCCGCCTAATTGACTTGGCTGAGCTTTTCAAGGTGCCACTGGATACTTTGGTGCGAGCAGGGTCTTCACGTCCACTGGATCAGGCAATTGACATTGCATCCTCACTAAACAGCCTCAATGAGGAAGACAGAGAATGGGTTCGCAATTGGACTGTAGATATGTGCAAAAAACTTTCCAGTGGCACTTAAATCTATTGCTCTTTGATACCGACAATGAATAAGACCAGGTCACGCCACATAAAGGAATGTTGAAAAGTGTAGCGATAGTTGAAATCACGGACTGGCAAAATTGGAAGCAGAAATACCTGAAGGGCAGGTCAAGATTAATTTTTTGACTATCTGGCTAATTTGTGAAAATTAAAGCGACTAAACAGAATTATTGCTTGGCATTCTAATGCTTAATAAAGGCGATGCGTGATGTCTATATTATTTCGAATCTTTCAATGGCACGAATATCGGTATGGCCTACTTCCAAAGATCATTGATTCATATTTGGCTGAGGGAAAAATTGAGGAAGCAAGTCAACTGAAGGCACAACTTGAATATCACAAGAAAAATCCCGCTCGCAGCCCAGCTGAAGCTGCAGCTGGCGCAATTAAAGTGTTCCATGAAATTCAGCGTGAGAAAATTTCAGATTCTGCTCGAGGGGTGCTAGGTTACGAAGACGCTGCAGAAATCGCAAGTGTCCTTGAGTATTCAACTCTCAACATGATGTCAGAGAACATGAGGAAGGACTTACAGCTTCAATTGAGAGAGCATACTGAACAGCGGTTTTCTAATGTGGTCTTCGCATTTAATCAAATATCGCAAAATTTACGGGTTTTTCAGAATGAGCATGCTGCCACAAATTATTGTTCAAGTACGGACATTGAATGTGGAACATGGATTTTTTGGAATGAGTCAGGTGCACCGTTGGAGATCGATTTCCTTCAACGTGCAAAAAAGGGGATATTCGTAACAATTAAGGGGAAGTATCGATTGATTCCTTGCAGGCAACCACGACCATGTTTAAGTAAAATGTTGCAGGAAGTAAAAACAATCCAAGGGCCCCCTCCATTAAATAACTTAACCCAGATTCGGATGCATCTTGATTATCGGGAAAACATCTGAGCTGGAATCCAATTTGATTTACCGATTGATTGAAGAACTTGTTTTTCAAGATAAAATTGAGACATATGCTTGTCTTGCTTATTGTCTACATAAATGGCGATTTGTAATTAGGAATCGAAGACCCAATTGACGAGATCTGCAATGTTGATTTCCTCTAACTCAGGGCGAGCAAGATAATCATTTGCCACGCACGACAATGTATCAAGAATTTCTTCGACATTTTGACCATTCGTTGCGTACAGCTTTGTGTGTAACGGAACAGACTCAACAATTGCTAGGCTGATGTGCTCAGTTTGATTCTTTATGGCGAAGACAGCGACCCGGCGAGGGCGTGAAATGTTTATGCCATTTTCAATAAATAATTTTGGATCGATAACACCATCTTCATCAGACAGCATGAGGATAGGTACTGTCCAGCCGTCTTCCTCGCTTTCCGTCAACAGTTCAATGTTCAACTGATTCAATTCAGAAAGCTGCACAATGACTGGCTTTAAAAAATTGGGAACTGGCCAGCGTTGTGATGGATCTCTATTGATGAGCACAGAAAAATCCACCGATCGGATTCTTTGTTCTGACCCTGGTTGACCGACTGCAGTCGCTTGAACAGGAGGCGCTGCACCAGCGTACTTATTGCCGGTGCCGTCAGCACCGACCAGCGTTTTATTCTTCCAGATGGATTTCTTTGTGAGGTCTGGAAAGCGTGGCTCCATGCGGATGGATTTTACCTTGCTTGCCAGATTATTTGATCCGTCGCGTTCTTCGAGACTTTGATTTTGTACTTCCTTCGCAGATTTGAGGGTGCGCTCTTTGGCGCTGCCAGAACCCGGTTTGCCAATCTCACCTTTGTCGGTACTCGACTTGTGCTTCTCGTAGCGCAGTGATCTGAATGGAAATGCGTGAGAACAGGAGCGTAAGCTGTAGACTATGAATGTTGCACGGGCTGCATCTGCAAATGAAAGCCATTTGCCAGCTGCGATTAATGTCGTTGTCCCTTCAAAAGGAAATAAGCCTTGAGGATAGATCGATTGTCGCATGCCAGAACTGGCAAGCATGGAGGTTCCTATCATTAGTGCTGCTTGCCAAGCTGTGGCGTCCAGGTGTAAGCGTCCTATATCAGCTGCGGATGCCCCAGAAATGTGTTCCGCAAGTTGTAATGACAAGCGTCCGTTAATTTTGTTCAGTGAGGCTTTGGTATAGAGGGATGTTCGATTCAGCGGTGGCAGGAACAACGCTGTGATCAGATTACTGGATGAGCCGAAATAAAATCGGATCAATTCCATGCAGGGAATGATCAGCCGACGATTGCCTGGAAGATTGAGCATCACGCAGTAGGACTGGGTGCAATTCATGTGCCACGGGTGCTCAGACATCGGTAGTAGAAAACCCTTGTCATCGAGATTTAACCCGGCTTTGATCAGATGCGCTGAATCCCTGCCAATTTCGATATCCTGAAATTCTTCCAGCTCGTAGTCAGGCTGCACTTTCAACTGACCATTTAGCCAAAGATCACCAATACGCAAAAGCGGTAAGGTGCCAATAGACAGCCAGACTTTCTTTTGAAACCTGGCAGGCGAAGTTGATTGAGGGGAGAGCTGAATTGCCAGATCGTCGGAAAAACGATCATCTAGGACTCTCGAAAGGTGAACCAGGACAGAAGGCTGTTTTCGGCGAAGTAAGCGGTTCGGGAAGCTTACTTCGCCGAACCAATCAATTCGCCAAATTTTTTCATCCTTGGGAAAGGCTGAAATTGTAGGTAAGTTATTGATATTTATAATGTTATTGTGAAAAAAGTGGCTGTTACACTACTGATTTTTCTCACTAACTGTTAAACTTTCTCATTATCTTCTAACTTTTCACATCCGTCCCTACCCCATGCGCCTGCTGATCTGCATGGTAGCTGGAGCGTACCATTGCGCCAACGGCGGCATGGGCGAAGCCCATTTTGTAGGCTTCTTCTTCGTACATCTTGAACACATCCGGGTGGACATAGCGGCGTACTGGCAAGTGGTGACCGCTAGGTGCCAGGTATTGGCCTATGGTCAGCATATCGACGTTGTGGGCGCGCATGTCGCGCATGACTTGCAGGACTTCTTCATCGGTTTCACCGAGGCCAACCATGATGCCGGATTTGGTTGGGGTATTCGGGTGTTGTTCCTTGAAGCGTTTCAGCAGGTTCAGGGAGTATTCATAATCAGAACCTGGGCGCGCTTCCTTGTACAGACGTGGCGCGGTTTCGAGGTTGTGGTTCATGACATCCGGTGGTGCCATGTTGAGAATTTCCAGCGCGCGGTCCATGCGGCCACGGAAATCCGGTGTCAGGATTTCTATGCGTGTCATCGGTGACAGTTCGCGCACGCGGGTAATGCATTCGGCAAAGTGGGCGGCACCGCCGTCACGCAAATCATCGCGATCTACTGAAGTGATAACGACGTAGCTGAGTTTCAGCGCAGCGATGGTTTTTGCCAGGTTGGCTGGTTCATCGACATCGAGCGGGTCAGGGCGGCCATGGCCGACGTCGCAGAAGGGGCAGCGGCGGGTGCATTTGTCGCCCATGATCATGAAGGTGGCCGTGCCTTTGCCAAAGCATTCGCCTATGTTGGGGCAGGAGGCTTCTTCGCAGACTGTCACCAGTTTGTTGGCGCGCAGAATGTCCTTGATTTCATAAAAGCGGGTGGTCGGTGAACCGGCCTTGACGCGTATCCAGTCTGGCTTGGGCAATCTTTCCATCGGCACGATCTTGATAGGGATGCGTGCAGTCTTGTTTGCCCCTTTTTGTTTCTCGGTGGGATCGTAAGCGGCGGTGGCGACGGGTGTGTTTTCGGTTGTCATGGTATGAAGCGATGTCGAAAAATCAGGGGGCAGTCAAAAGATCTTGCAAATTCTGTGCGAGTGCATTCTGGACTTGGCTTAGCGGCACGGTCACGCCCAGGGTTTTCATGTCCACCGTGGCAAGGCCAGCATAGCCGCAGGGATTAATCCAGGAAAATGGTGTCAAATCCATATCTACATTCAGTGATACGCCATGATAGGTGCAGCCGTTGCCGCGCACTTTCAAGCCCAGGGCGGCGACTTTGGCGCCTTGCCATTGGCCGTCGCTGACATAGATGCCGGGCGCGCCTTCTTTGCGTTCACCAGCGAGATTATACGCTGCCAGGGTGTTGATGACTGCCTGTTCTATCTTGTTGACGAATTCGCGGGCGAATAATCTTGCCTTGGGGTGGCTGCGGCGCAAGTCTATTAGCAGGTAGATCACAACCTGGCCAGGGCCGTGGTAGGTGACTTCACCGCCACGGTCGGTCTGTACTACCGGGATGTCATGGGCAGCCAGCACATGTGACTGGTCGGCGCCCAGGCCCAGGGTATACACGGGCGGGTGTTCGACGATCCAGAATTCATTTTGTGTATGCTGATCACGGGCATCAGTAAACGCGCGCATGGCGTCGAAAGTGAGCTGATAGGGCTCAATGCCGCGGTGGATGATGCGGGGTATTACGTTGGGGGCGAGGGCAGCTTGCATAGGCCTCTAGTGTAACATTATGTGGGGGCGAGGTCTTTGCTTGTGTAAATGCTATGTTAGAGAGATAAGTGATAAGTTTATGGTGGGGGAGGGGGATTGAGGTTGGGACATAACGTAGGTTGGGCTACGCTTCACCCGCCCAACACTCGGCCTATCAATGACGTATTCGTTTATTAAAGGCCCAGTGTTGGGCTGATAACCCGTAGCCCAACCTACAAGAAATGACGACCTCGCTTATCAAATCCTGACTGCCATGGTCTTCTCGACCCTGGCTCTGCCACCCACCATGAGACTGGGTATCTGCCCCTTTTGTATCTCCAGCTCGACCTTGATCAGGCTGGGGGAGGCTGGTTCCATGAGTACGCCTTGTTCTATCTGCAAGGTCGGGCCTTGGATGTTGTATTGGCTGTAGAGCAGGCATGCCAGCGGCCCGGCGGCTGTGCCCGTAGCCGCTTCTTCGCCTATGCCGTAGCGTGGGGCGAACATGCGGGTGCTGGCGGCGTGGCTGCTGTTTTGTACGTCAAGCGTAAAGGGGTAAAAGCCGACGAGGTCCAGCTCTTCGCTGATATTGCCGATTTCTTCGTGGTCGGGCTGGATATTGGCCAGGCATTCGCGGCCTATGATGGGGATGGCAAGAAAGGCATTGCCGGTATTGACGATGGTAGGCAGGCGCTCGCGCAGCAAGTCATGTTCGGTCAGGCCCATGCTTTGCAAGATACGGGCATACAGGCTGGCGAAGCCATCACTATCATCGGCAGAAATGGTTTGGTAGCGCGGCGTGCTTTGTTGCATGAAGGCCAGCTCACCCTTGATGAGGATGTCGCGGTTGCCGTCTATGGTTTGCTTGCTGCACAGGCCTTCGCTGACTTTGCCCAGTTCGCGCAAGAGTGAAAACGTAGCAACCGTGGCATGGCCACAATGGGCAATCTGGCGGTTTGGGGTGAAAAATTCCAGCTTGTAGGTGGCGCAGTCCGAGTTTGAGACAAAGGCAGTTTCTGACAAGCCTACGGCGCGGGCGATCTGTAGCTTTTGTTCTGTCGTGTAGCTATCGGCATTTAATACTACTCCAGCCGGGTTGCCACCTTCATTTTCTTGGGTAAATGCGTGAACGATATGTACTTCTATCGGCTTGCCCATGTCCATTCCTGAATTTATTGGAATGGACATTATAGGTGGCTAGACCATGGATATGCCAGCCAGATTTCTGGAGCACTTATTTGGTATGCGCAGCAAGCACGTCAGAAGTATTTTTGACTACGCAAAATTCATTGTGCAGGCTGGCGAGGTGGATGCGGTGGATTTCTTCTGCTGGTATCAGCTCACCATTGACACCAGGGCGGTCAAAAGTGGCGCAGGCATCTGCCACCAGCTCTACGCTAAAGCCGAGGTTGCCTGCCATGCGGGTGGTAGTTGATACGCAGTGGTCTGTAGTCAGACCTGCAATAACAAGTTGCTTGATACCCTTGGCTTGCAACCAGGCTTCGAGCTCAGTGCCAATGAAGCCGCTGTTCACTTTCTTGGTGAAGATGGTTTCACCTGGCAATGGGCGTGCCAGTGCTTTGAATTCAAAACCCTCTTGCCCGGCACGCAAAGGCGAATCTGGCTCTTGTGACTGATGCCGTACATGGATAACAGGCAACTCTTGCTCACGCCAGTGTTGCAGTAGGGCAGCCATATATTGCTCAGCCGCCGGATTATTGCGCTGTCCCCACTTTGGATGATCAAAGCCTTGCTGTACGTCAATCAAGATCAATGCAGTCTGTGCCATATTCGCCCCGGTGCTGCTTTTAGTGTTCAGGCAAATGCCTGGCCCAATTTACGTGTCAGTTTTTGCAGGTAGCTGCCTGCCATGGCTGATTTGATATCAATGACGCTTGATACTGCCGACAACTCGATGACACTGGCCTGATTTTCTGCTTCGATGACGACGAATTGATTAGCTGGGATGACCATGGATTCGCCAGTGCTGAGCCAGTAATCATCCACCTGGCCAGCAACTGTCAACCAAACGCGGCCGCATGCCACTTCAATTTTACGGGCGTGTTCTGCTGTGCCAGACAATGTGCCACCGGCGGCGATCATGTATGATGGGTTTGCGAAATTATTTGTCATTTCCTTACTCCTGGTATTTTACTGCTAAAGTGGCAATGCATTTACTAAACAGAGAGGGAACCCACTTTGTTGCACTGCGATGAAAGCATTGTAGTCTTGCATCACAAGAAAATAAAACGAGTAATTTTTGAATGCCTTGCTAAAATAATTCACAGTAAAACTGTAGTAAGCTTATAACAAATTCACCCTCAGCTGACATTCCGTTTACATACTATGGATTTTCGACGACTCCCCAATCTAGCTGCTCTGCGCGCGTTTGAAGCGGCGGCACGTCATCAGAATTTTTCCAAGGCTGCGCTAGAAATCCACCTGACCCATGGGGCGATCAGCCATCAGGTCAGGGCATTGGAAGAAGAGCTGGGCGTACCCCTGTTCATCCGCCATGGCAAACGCATCAGCATCACACCTGATGGTGAACAGTTTGCTGCGACCATCCGAAAAGCATTGATGGATCTGGGCGACGCTGCTGATTTGCTCAAGAAGCGCAACAAGCAAAAGCGTCTGGGCATTACCTCGCTGCCATCATTTGCCGCACGCTGGCTGTCACCACGCCTGGGGCGGTTTATCGAACATCATCCTGACCTGGAAGTCAGCCTGCAGTCGAGTAATCACCTGGCTGATTACAATATGGAATCGATAGATGTGGGCATACGCTTTGGCCTGGGCAATTATCCCGGCATGATCAGTGAATTATTGATGGGGGATTATTATTACCCTGTTGCCAGCCCGCATTATCATGGCGGGCAGTTGCCACAAACACCAGCCGAACTGGCCAGCATGCAGCTTTTGCGCTGCGATGGTGAGCCTTGGGAGCCGTGGTTTCGCGCAGCGGGCCTGGATAATGAGGAGCCTACGGGTGGCCTGGTATTCCAGGATTCATCAATGCTGGCACGTGCCGCCGTAGATGGCCAGGGAATAGCACTGGGCAGGCATATTATTGTGCAGCCGGATATCAAGGCTGGCCTGTTGCAGCGCCTGTTTAATATCGATATACCTTGTGAAGTTGCTTATTACCTGGTCTACCCACCAGAGGCACTGGCCAAACCACAGGTCAAGGCATTCAGGGAATGGTTGCTGGCAGAAGTTGCCGAAGAGAAAAAGCAAATGGACATGTCAGGGGCGCTGACATAAGGGGGGTGTCTGACTGGCTGTGACCAGTCAGACAAAATTGCTTACAGTACGAATTTCACCATAGGGTGAGACGACAGCGCGCGGTACAGATTATCCAGTTGCTCGCGGCTGGTGGCCAATACGGTCACTGTCACCGAGATATAGGCACCTTTGCTGGATGGGCGCATCTCTACCTTGCCTGCATGAAAGGTCGGGTCAAACGACGTCACGACTTCCACCATGGTCTGGGTGAACTCGTCATGCATAGGTCCCATGACCTTGATGGGAAACTCACTAGGATATTCAATCAGACTTTCTTCGGGGGGGATGGGTCTCATTTCCATAATGTTTCCAAATCTCAAAATAACTTAATGTCAGTATATGGGGTCTTGGTATTAAATTCCAATAGCATCGCTCGCTGCCCGCATGTCAACATGCCAGCTTTTGCTTCAAGCATGAAAGGCTGCAAGCGATGCCAAAGGCACATGCAAAGACTCGGTCTGTGCCAGTTCTTCCAGCAAAAAATCCACGGTCGCCTTGACGCGGGGCGCGATCAGGGCGCGATGCGGATATTGCAATACCATCTGTCTATTGCCTGCTTCATGAAAAGTGCCCAGCACAATCTTGAGCTTGTTGTCGCGCAAATAACGCCATGAATGATGAACTGCCACCTGGGCAATGCCCAGGCCCATGATAGCCGCCTGCACGGCAGATTCTGGCGCTGACACCGTCAGGTCAGGCTCACGCGGGTAGGGGCGGTTTATCTCGCCCTGTCTGAGCTTGAGGTTCCAGGTCGTCATCTTGCCATTCAAAAAACGCACGGCGATTTGCTTGTGCTGGTCAAGATCACTGATTTGTTGCGGCACGCCATATTGCTCAAGGTAAGAGGGCGCCGCCGCCAGTATGGTATGTAGAGGGCAGACTGCGCGCGAAATAATGCTGGAATCTTCTATCATGCCACCGCGCAAGGCCAGGTCATAACCGTCACGCACCAGGTCTATGCGATGGTCATCAAAGTCTATCGCCAGGCGCAAGCCAGGGTGGCGCTGCTGCAGTTTGGGCAACAAGGGCAGCAGATAATGCTGACCAAAGGCATTGCCGGTCGATATCCTGACCTGGCCGACCACTTCTGCATGCTGGCGACTGACGCTTTCTACGGCATGGTCAAGTGCATCTATCGCTGCACGCGCGTTTTCCAAAAAAGTCTGACCCTCACTGGTCAATTGCAAAGAGCGGGTGCTGCGGTTCATGAGGCGCACACCCAGGGTTTGCTCCAGACCAGCTACATTCTTGCTGACCGCTGCTGCCGAAATATGCAGCGCCCTGGCCGCAGCCGCAAAGCTGCCCCGGTCTGCTGCCTGTATGAAAGACAGCATGGCGGGAATACGTTGAGAGGCATCGAGCTTCATATTCATAACCTGAAGTTGTGAGTGAAAATAAGAATAGCTGGCTTATCAGCATTAATCAATGAGATCACAATCACTCCTATCAACACACAGACAGGAGAGACAAAATGCAAACAGCTACAAAGACAGTCGCAGTTCTGGGTAATGGTATCGTCGGCGTTGCCATCGCTAAAGGCTTTGCCAGCCTCGGTTATCAAGTGATCTTTGGTACCCGTAACCCTGATAGCGATAAAAGCAAGGGGGCGTTGGCAGAAGTGCCAACAGCACAGGCCAGCAGCTATGCAGATGCGGCCAGGGCTGCCGACCTGGTTTTCCTGGCTCTGCCATGGGATGGCTTATCTGAAAGTCTGGCACTGGCTGGCCCTGCCAATTTTGCTGACAAAACCGTCATTGATGCTGTCAATCCACTACTGGATTTTGCTACAGGCTCGCCCAGGCTGGCGGTAGGCTTTAGTGATTCTGCTGGCGAGCTGGTACAAAGACTGTTGCCGCGGGCGCGGGTGGTCAAGGCTTTTAATACCATCGTGTTTACGCACATGGTGCAGCCAACATTTTCAGATGGTCAGCCGGATATGTTTATTGCCGGGAATGATGCAGGGGCCAAACAGGAAGTGACAGATCTCCTGCGTGATTTTGGCTGGCGTGGGGCGATAGACATGGGTGATATAACAGCAGCGCGTTTGATTGAGCCGCTGGCGATGTTGTGGATCAGCTATGCATTCCAGCGTCAGCATTGGACGCATGGGTTTAGTTTGTTGGGGCAGGCAAAGGCGTAATAGATTTGCTATCGTAGGTTGGGCTACGGTTTACCAGCCCAACACTGGGCCTTAACAAACGTATACGTTATTTAAAAGCCGAGTGTTGGGCTGATACCCCGTAGCCTAGCGCGGCCCGGCCCAACCTACGAGGGAATACATTTTCGGTATTTTTAAGCCGCCTTGGCCGCCTGATAAGCCGTATACAACTGATGATAAACCGCACCGGGTTTGCCATCGCCTATCACCGTATCATCGAGCTTCACCACCGCCAGCACTTCCTTGGTGGCAGATGAGAGCATGACCTCATCTGCTGCAAAGACTTCTTCACGTGCGATGCGGCGGGCTTCGAGCTTGATATTGTTGGCGGCACACAGTTCTTCTATCAGACCGTAGCGTATGCCTTCGAGTATCAGGTTGTCTTTCGGCGGGCCCATGAGGACGCCATCCTTGACTATCCATACATTCGAGGCCGATGCTTCGGTCAGGAAACCGTCGCGGAATTGTATGCTTTCAGTCACGCCGTTTTCGGCAGCGTTTTGTGCTGCCAGTACATTGCCCAGCAGCGAAATGGATTTGATTTCGCAACGCAGCCAGCGTTTGTCTTCCATAGCCACACAGGCAACACCATTTTCACGTGCTGCCGCTGTTGGCAGCACGATGGGGTTGGTCATGATGAAGACCGTAGGCGTGACTTCATCCTTGGGGAATGCATGGGCACGCTTGGCAACCCCACGGGTGACTTGCAGATAGACCATCTGGTCGTCTGCGTCATGGGCAGCCATGACCTTGGCGATCAAGGCCAGCCACTCTTCCTTGCTGTGCGGGTTGGCGATGCCTATGGCAGCGAGACTGCGGAACAGACGTGCCAGATGCTGGTCGGCACGGAACATCTTGCGACCATATACAGGGATGACTTCATATATACCATCACCAAAGATAAAGCCACGGTCGAGTACCGGGATTTTGGCTTCGGACAGGGGCGTCATTTCGCCATTGAGATAGACCAGGGCTTCGTTCATGATAGGCAGGGCAGACAAAAAAAGTGAGAGACTTATTCTTACATGGAAAGCCGTTTTCGCTTATGCAAATACGGCATACAGCCATAGCCAGGGTTTATGTGAGGACATCAACCCTGGTCAAGCCGCTCAATAATTACTTGAACATCAGGCGTATCGAATCCCAGGCACGGCCAAAGATGCTGGCCTGGTTGACTTGTTCCAGCGCAATCACCGGTACTTCGGCAACGGCCTTGCCATCGAGCATGACTTTCATGACGCCGACCTTGCTGTTCAATGCAATCGGTGCGACCAGCGGGTCTTTGCGTTCCAGTGCGGGCTTGAGTTTGGCGGCAGAGCCTTTTGGCAATGTGATATACAGCTCGCGGTCAAAACCTATCTTGACCTGAGGCTGCGTGCCTTTCCAGACTTCTGGTGTGGCAATTGCCTGGCCTTTGTCATATAGCTTCAGGGTTTCAAAGTTCAGGTAGCCCCAGTTCAGCAATTTCAAACTTTCTTGCGCACGTACCGAATCACTTTCGGTGCCGATGACCACTGAGATCAGGCGGCGCTGGCCTGTGCCATTCGGGCGGTTGGCGGACGAGATCAGGCTATAGCCACCACCATTAGTATGACCGGTTTTCATGCCATCCACCGTAGGGTCAAGCATCAGCAGGCGGTTGCGGTTAGGCTGGGTGATCTTGTTGTAGGTATAACTCTTGGTGGAATAATACGTTTTGTAGAACTCAGGGTGATCAATGATCAGGCGTGCTGCCAGGTTAGACAAATCCTGTGCAGTTGAGTAATTGTCCTTGCTGGGCAAACCATGTGGATTGGCAAAGCGGGTGGCTTTCAGGCCCATGCGTTCTGCTTCGCGGTTCATTTGCACGACAAAGGCTTCTTCACTGCCGGCTACGGCTTCAGCCAGGGCAACGGCGGCATCATTGCCGGATTGTACGATCAGGCCATACAGCAATTCATTGATGGTGACGGGCTTGTTCGGTTCGATAAACATCTTCGAACTGCTGCCATCAACCTTCCAGGCGCGGGTAGAAACATTGATGCTCTGGTTCAGGTCCAGCTTCTTGTCCTTGAGGGCAGAGAACACCAGGTAAGCCGTCATGATCTTGGTCAGCGATGCTGGCTCTACGCTCATGGTGGGTTCTTGTGCGGCGATGACCTGGTTGCTGGTAGCATCCAGCAAGAGCCAGGCTTTGGAAGCAATGGTAGGTGAAGGCAGGGTTTGCGCGACTGCGGCTGAGATGGTCAGCAGCGAGACGGCAATTGAGGCGAGGAATTTTTTCATTGATAAGCTAGTAAAACAAAGGGTGACAAAAAACGAATAATCAAGTGCTCACCAGACCCATGAGCCATATGCGCTCAAGAGTGGGGCTGGTCATGGACATCTCATGACATTTCATGGACATCATCAGGCTTTATCCCACATGCTGATGATATGTTGTTTGATATGGTGCAGACGACGATGGAAGAAATGGTCTGCACCAGGTATGACGGTGACAGGTATGTCTTGCGGGCGCAGCCAGTCCAGCACGGCAGAGAGAGGGATGGTTTCATCCAGCTCACCGTGCACAAGGATGGTATTTGCCGGTATCGCAGGCATATCCCATTTGCCTGCCGCTGCGCCAACCAGTGCCAGGCGTTCTGCTGGTTTGCCATTCTCTTGCAAACGCTGTTGCAGGCGGGCCTGGACAAAGGTACCAAATGAAAAACCCGCCAATGCCAGGGGCAAATCCGGGAAACGTGCGCGCATGCTGTTGAGCAAGATTTCCATATCGTCAGTTTCACCTATCCCGGCATCATATACACCCTGGGACTGATCGACCCCACGAAAGTTCATGCGTACTGCGACATAACCCAGTGCGGTAAAGGCACGCGCGAGGGTTTGCGCGACCTTGTTGTCCATGGTGCCGCCGTATAGCGGATGCGGGTGGGCTACCAGTGCCAGGCCTATCGGGGCGGCATGTGTTTCAGGATCAGGCAAGTCCAGCGCGCATTGCAAATTGCCTGCTGCACCCTGGAGAGAAAAATGTTCAGTCTGGGCATTCATGATAATTAGACCCTCAGACTTTCAAACGTTCGACGACACCGCCGCCTATCAGATCGACATCAATGATTTCATCAATATCAGATTGATCGACAAAGGTATACCAGGTGCCTTGTGGATAAACCACGAGGACCGGGCCTTCTTCGCAACGGTCAAGGCAACCTGCTTTATTGATGCGGATTTTGCCCTGGCCACTCATGTTCAATTGTTTGACGCGGCGTTTTGCATGTTCCTGGGCGGCTTGCGCACCACGATCTGCACAGCAGGGACGGCCATCTTCGCGTTGATTCAGGCAAAAAAAGACGTGCTTTTGAAAATAAAGTTCTTCAGACATAAGATATCCAGCCTGCGGTTGATACCGCCACCGGGTGATGGCGCTTGTTGCCCGCTATGATACTGCAATTGTTCAGTCAGGTGACTTTTACCGCCGGGCGCGGCTTGCGTAGCAGCGCCCAGATCGCCAGAAACGGCCAGAACAAAGACAGGAATTGCGCCGCGCCATTGAAGTTCAAAAACTTGCCCTGCACCCAGGTTTGCATCGTCGCCGCAAAGTAGGGATTGTCCGAAACCAGGTTGATGACGATCAGCGATATCGTCAGCATCAGCAAGGCCAGGCGCTTTTGTACATGGGCCGGGGCAAAAGAAAAACCGTACAGCATGATGATGCTGATCAGCAAACCACCACGCGCGCCCGGAGTCAGCCAGGCAAATGCATATTCAGGTTTGAACAGTAATGCACTTGCCAGTGCCTTGATCGTCAATGCGGCACCCAGCAGCAAGACTGACAAAATGGTTTTAGGCGCGTGGCGGTTCAGCAGACTCAGGCAAATCAGCAGGGCACCGGTACAACTGCAGGCAGTGATAATGGTTTCTGATAACAGGTACTCTTCTGCACTGAGCTCAAAACCCTGCAGCAGGAAGGCACTGATATCAATATCCATATCCATCAGCTCACTCAGGGTTTGCGAAATCACGGGCAAGACCTGGCCCAGGCCAAACAGATAGGCCTGGGGATAAATCTGCGCCATGGTCCACAAGCCCAATACCAGGATTTCGCGGCTGGATTCCTTGTGTGTCCATTGCTTGCGCAATAATTGCAGGCGGCCTTTTTCCAGTATCAATGGCGTCAGCAAGGCACCCAGTATCGCGCCCAGCATGGCACCTGAGGTATTCGTCAAAAAATCCAGTAAGGAAGTCACCCGGCTGGGCAGGAAGTTTTGCACTATTTCTGCCGTAGCCGATAACAGTGCACCGGCCAGTGTTGCCAGCAAGGCAGCCCACCAGCGCCTGACCAGTGGGTAAAGCGCAAACACCACCAGCATGCCAAAGGGCATATAGCCCACCACATTGATAGCGGCATCAAAGCCACCCCAGTAACGTGGCCATTGCTTGATCAATTCAGGTAGCGCTGCCCAGCTATTGGTTTGCCAGCCGGTAAACGGATACCAGCTCGCATAGATGATCAGAAACAGATAGGCAACCAGGCTCACCCTGGCAAACGGCGAGCTGCGCAAGCTTTGCAGTTGTTCGCTGGCTGGAGGACTGATGGGCTCACCAGTTGGTGTATCTGGTAGTGCCTGACTGTGATCTGGCTGCATGCGCTTGGTTTCAGGGGCAATAGGCTTGTATTGTCAGCTTATTTTAAAGGCAGGCTCACGATCCAGGCCTGGATGTCGTTGATACTGGCATCAGCAGCTTCGCGCATTGCCCTTGCACCACCAGGTGCATCGGCAGTAGTTGCTGCAACTTTTTGCTGGAAGCTTTTCTGGGCGATCAGCTTGTGCCCCTTGATGACAGACGCGCGCAGGCTGATCTGGGCCTCGCTTTGGCTGGTTGTCGTAAATATCTGGGAAAACTCATCAAGCTCCAGGCGCAATACCGGCAGGTTGGCGGCACCATCGGTATTTGCCAATACATCGGCACCTTGCGCCACCAATCTGGCTTTCAGCCTTTGTGCCAGCAATTGCGCGGGTGGCATGCTCCAGCGGTGCAGGGAATAGGCCTTGAGTTGCTGTACATTGTCATATTGCAGTCTGTATAACATGGCATTGCTGTCCAGCGCCGGTGCTATGTTGATTTCTGCAATGCTGATCTGGAATTTCGCAGGGCTGGGTTGTGCGGGTGCAACCACGGCAAGCGGGCCAAAATCATATTGCTGGGACTGTTGTGCTACTGGTTTACTGCTACACGCAGATAGCAAAGTCAGCAAGGAGAGGGCAAATAGTGAAAATGCGGTCGCGCCAGTGTTACCGACTTTACTGAAGTGGCGAAAAAATGCAGGATAGCTCATACGGATTCCTTTACTTGGGGGCGACAAAGCCAGGCTCGCCCGGGCCAGGTGCAGGTGCGGGATTGCCAAACAAAAGGCTTTGCGGCCTTTCCTTGAGTGAATCTGACAGGCGGCCAAAAGAGCGCAGGCTGGATTTTGCATCACCTGCCACGCTTTGTACCTTGGGCAGGGTGTCCAGGATCAGGCTGTTGCCTACATTGTCCATGACCAGATTGAATTTTGCCAACGGGCCATCTTCTGCCTGCAGGCTGGTGGTCAGTTGATTCAGGTTGTTGCTGAGCTTGCCGACATTGCCAGACAGGGTACGTACTTCAACCATGGTCATTTTGGCCTGGTCTGCAAGTTCCGGCAGGCGCGCCAGCGTGGGTTCAAATTTGGCTGGCAACTGTTTCCATGCAGTAGCGGCCTGGCCCATGTTCTCTACCGCAGTCATCAGCGATTTTTGATTGGCCGGATCGAGCATGGTATTGAGCCTGCGCGTCAGTTCTTCTGCCTGAGCCAGGATGGCCTGGCCGCGTTTTTCCAGGTTTTGCATCATACCGGGGCGCATGGGTATGCGTGGCACCACGTCAGGTTTATGGTTGGCTACCAGTAACTGTTTGGATGTGCCTTCATCATCCAGTTGTACGAAGGCGATGCCGGTAACGCCCTGATATCCCAAAGTTGCGTAGGTGGAACTGGTGACCGGTGCATCGGGGATGATTTCCAGGCGCAGGATGATTTGCCCAGGATTATTGTCATCAAAGTCAATATCCGTGACATTGCCGACCTTGATGCCCTTGTAGCGCACGGCGGCCTGTAAATTCAAACCGGACACTGCCGATGAGGTGACTACGTCGTAAGGTATGCGCTTGATCTTGTCGCGTCCCAGCCAGATGGCCAATACGGTTGTGAGTGTCAGCAAAGCAATGGTAAAAAAGCCTGCCATCAGCGCATGAGATCTGTTTTCCATCGCTTATATCTCCTGATGCGTTTGGGGTGGTAGTGCTTCCATGGCGCGCTCGCCGCGCCCACCAAGGAAGAAACTGCGTATGAATGGATGTTGGTAAGCCACGACTTCTCTCGGTGCGCCTATGGTAACGACATGCTTTTCTGCCAGCACGGCAATCCGGCTTGACAGGGCAAACAGGCTGTCGAGGTCATGAGTCACCATGATGACGGTCAGGTGCAATTGCTGATGCAGCGATAATATCAGTTCAACAAAGCTGTCTGAGCGGTCGGGGTCCAGCCCTGCTGTCGGCTCATCGAGAAATAACAGCTCCGGGTCCAGTGCCAGTGCACGCGCCAGCGCAATGCGCTTGATCATGCCGCCTGACAAGTCGGCGGGCATCTTGCGTGCATGTTCAAAGGCAATATCGACCATGTGCAGCTTCAGATAGACCAGATCATTGATCAGGTCTTCCGGTAGCGTACCCAGTTCACGCATGGGCTGGGCGACATTGTCGAATACACTCAGGGCAGAATACAGGGCACCATGCTGGAACAGCATGCCAGAACGCTTGCGCAAATAATTGAGATGCCGCGCCTGCGGATCATGCAAGTCTTCACCAAATACCTTGATACTGCCACGCGCCGGTGTTTCCAGACCCAGCATCTGCCGCATCAGCACAGTCTTGCCCGAACCTGAACCACCGACGATGGAAAGAATTTCGCCACGTTTGACATCCAGTTCCAGCCCGTCATGCACTACGGCGCGGCCAAACTGGGTACGCAAGTCGCGGATTTCTATGATGTTTTCGCTTGCCATCAGTAACCTGCCTTGCTGAAGATGATGGCGAATATGGCATCGGCGATGATGACCACCGTGATAGCAACCACCACGGAGCTGGTGGTGCCGCGCCCCAGGCTCTCGGTATTTGGTTCTATGCGCAAGCCATAGTGGCAGGCGATCAGCGCGATCAGTATGCCGAAGGTGATGCCTTTGGACAGGCCTATCCAGAAATTCAGCAGCGGCACGACCTCTGGTAATTTATAGATGAAAAATTCTGGTGACATGCCCAGCAAAGCCTGGGCCGAGATCATGCCACCTGTCAATGCCATGATATCTGTCCAGATCACCAGCAGGGGCATGGCAATGGCCAGCGCCAGTACCTTGGGCATGATCAGGCGAAATCCCTGCGGTATGCCCATGACGCGCATGGCATCCAGTTCTTCCGTCACCCGCATGACACCAAGTTGCGCCGTAATGGCAGAGCCAGAACGTCCAGCCACCAGGATGGCCGCCAGCATGGGACCGAGTTCGCGGATGATACTCATGCCGAGGATATTGACGATATACAGGTCACCACCAAAGGTGCGTAATTGCTGCGCCGACAGATACGACAACACCACACCTATCAGTATGCCGACCAGGGCTGTGATGCCGAGTGCCTGCGTACCGGTGTGATAGATGTTGGCCGACAATTCTTTCCATGGTGCTTTGATGGGATGGCGGACAAAGCGCAGCAAATCCAGCATGAGCTGGCCAAGCAGGGCAGTAAAGCTATATAAATGCTGGAACAGGCCGAGCACTTTTGTGCCGAGCAGCATGGTGCGCGTCAGCCTTTGCTTGGGCGGGCGCGGTACCAGGATTTTGCTGACTTCTTCCAGTCGGGCAAACAAGCCTTCATGGGCGGGTAGAATCTTGACGTGTTCAGGTCTTTGCTTGCCCCAGGCCCGCCACAACATTTGTGCACCGATGTGATCGAGCGAGCTGATCTGACTTAAATCCCAGCGTACCCCGGGCTGACGGGCGGCCTGGCTTAACTGAGTACTGATCTCCTGCATGGTGGCAGATGGTGACAGGGCATGCACCAGCCAGGCACCTGCGACGATGGCAGTGGGCTGTTGCTGATGACTGATTTGCAGGGTGGGCGCGATCTCAAGAGGCATATTTTTGCAAGTGTAAGTGAGAAAGTACATTTGCTGCAATGAATGCCCCCTGGCAATCAGCTCGTATCAGTTTTTTATACCAATAGTTTATTTTTCTTGTACCAAAGGGGTCTTTTTATCCATGACTTCGCGGCAATCACCTTTCAAAGTGGCATTGTCATAATTGGTCCAGCCGTAACTATCGACATAACGGGTATGTGGCTTGAGTTGCTTGCTGAGTATGCTCCACTCTAGTTTTTCATCCGGGTAGCGAATATTTGCCATATCCAGCAGGCTGTGAAAAATGTTTTCTGTCGATAGCCTGGCTTTCTGGTGCAAACGCAACTGCACTACCTTGTCAGGGAAGTGCTCCTGATACGCATCTGAATACCACATGAATGCCGGCACATGGAATTCATAATCAGTATTGTGGCCATGAAAAGCCAGATTGCAACTACCGTCATACAAGGTCTGCCCATGGTCAGATATATATACTAACGATGTTATCTGCGAGCTGGTTTTCAGCTTCTGTATGACTTCTGACAGCATCCAGTCTGTATACAAGATGGAGTTGTCATAGCTGTTATTCAAGGCCTGCTTGTTTTTCAGGTCGGTATAGGCGGGATTGACAACACCGAATAACGACGGTTTCCAGTTATCAAAAGACTTTGGATGGCGATGGCTATAGTTCCAGTGATTGCCCAGGGTATGCAAGACGATGAGTTTTTTCGGTGCGGCATCGCGAATGGCGTTCGCCATCGGCTCCAGCAAGACCTGGTCAAGATTGGAGCTATTGGTAAAGCCTCCAAGGTTTAAAAACTGTGTGACATCAGCTTCCTTGGCGAAGACCGAGGTTGGTGTATCAAACTGGCCAAAGCTCATTTGATTGGATAACCAGTAAGTCTTGAAGCCAGCTTCCTTGAACGCGGTTAAAAATGACTTTTCAGAAAATCCCGCCTTCAGGCTTTGAGCCGCCGGTTTGCGCGAGACGATAATGGGCACCGACAAACGGGTGGCAGAGACCGCGGTGACCACATCGCTGAAGCTGACCAGATTGCTTTCTTGTTTCAGCAGGGGATTGGTGTCACGTTCATAGCCATTCAGGCTCCAGCGGTCAAAGCGTGAAGACTCACCTATCACCATGATGATGATTTGCGGGGTTGCGGGATTGCCATCCAGATGCGCCTGAAAGCGGAAGGCCCGGCTTTTCTCTGATAGTTTGGCCAGGTAATCACGCTCCACCCAAAAATCATTGCCGCGCAAGACCAGGCCAAATGGCCAGCTGCGTATATAAATTTCTTCGTCATAAGGGATTTTGGCCCAGTGCGGTAATGGTGGCAGGTCCTTTTTAAGGCTGGCATGCCAGCGTGCCAGTGTGCCTGCATCAGCGGCTGGAACAGAGGACGCTGATGCAGAAGCTGAAGCACTGGCTTCCTCCTCTTCATCCTCATCTTTTTCTTCATCTTCCGTTGAGGCTGAGCTTGATGCTGCGTTTGAGCTTGAAGTTGCCCCTGAAGTTGGTGCCGCGCTAGTACTGGCAGATGGTGCAGCTTTGGCAACGCCTATCTGTTCACCATAAGTCCAGGTGGCGATGCCGATGACAAACAGCAGTAATACTGCCCAGCGTGAACGATGTGTCCAGTCCAGGTGACTATGGGTTTTTGCAACGCGTAGCAGGCTCCACCACCAGGCCGTTACTGCAATCACCAGTAATAACAGCAGCCAGACTTTATTGCCAAGGAACTCCATCGCTTCTTTGGGACTGGTTTCCACCATGATGCCCAGGTGATGGGTAGAAATGCCTTGTCCAAAATATAAGCGCAGGTAAACTTCGACAGGTACGGCAAAGAAGGCAGGCAGCAACAGGTAATGAAACCAGCGTGGCCTTTGCAGCAAGGCCCAAAACCCCAGCCATGACACCAGCTCCATTGCCAGCAGATGCCAGGTTTTTTCCACAGGCTGGCCTTGCAGCAGCGGGAAAAACGGCAGGCTGGAAATCAGCAGGTAACTGAGTAATAAATACAGCGAGGCTGGGCGAAACAGGGCGGGCATTGTGTTTTTGTACTTGCAACAGGGTTGGCCGCAGCATGAGGCAAGCCGGGATATCCATGCTGAGGCCCTGGTCTTGCGTGACGCGGCAGTTTAAGGGCGTAAATAGTAAATGATTTACTTTGGATTGGCGTCATATTGACGTCATATTCACCCAGTGAACGTCAGATTTAAGCATATTTTGCCTTTCAATCGCATCCTGCAAGTTATTCAGTGCTTCCCCTGATCTGGTAAACCTTGATTTCCTGCTGAAATTTTCTACCCTGAAAGGCTGTTCGCACGTCCCCAAAATGAGCTAAGCGCTTGAATTGTAGAAATAAAAAGCGTTGACATGCTTGCGCAAGGCAGCATAAAATTGCGAGTTCTCGATTTTGGGTTTGCATTTGCTATTGTTGTTTTGCCCGGTTTTATCAGGCTGACAATGCTTAAAAAGCAGGCAAAAGCAGGCGACTGAGTCGGGTTGGTCTGAGGATTCAGGCCGAAAAATGATTTTAAGTTCCCGGGCAACCGTTTCCGGGTTTGTGTTTAACGTTGTATTTTGTTGGATTAAAAACGATGCCAACCATCAATCAACTGATTCGCCAACCACGTGTTTCTGCACGTGTGAAAAGCAAATCGCCGGCGCTGGAAAACAGCCCGCAAAAACGTGGCGTTTGCACCCGCGTTTATACGACAACTCCAAAAAAGCCTAACTCGGCTTTGCGTAAAGTTGCCAAAGTTCGCCTGACTAATGGTTTCGAAGTTATTTCGTACATTGGCGGTGAAGGCCATAACTTGCAAGAACATAGCGTAGTTTTGCTGCGCGGTGGTCGTGTAAAGGATTTGCCAGGTGTTCGTTACCATATGGTTCGCGGTGCTTTGGATACTCAAGGCGTTAAAGACCGTAAGCAAGCTCGCTCCAAATATGGTGCTAAGCGTGCTAAGGCAGTTAAGAAGTAATTATCTCGTAATTTAATCTCCGTAAACTATTACGGATCAGTGTCGGTTTGGAAATGAGCCGAGTAAGTGACCGGTTATGATGGCCTGTCGCGAGCGTGAAGCAAAATGTTGCTTTGTGCTCAACTGAAGATTGAAAGGAATTGAAATGCCACGTCGTCGTGAGGTCCCGAAACGGGACGTACTGCCGGATCCAAAATTCGGTAATGTAGAAGTAGCAAAATTTGTAAACGTTTTGATGTTGTCCGGCAAGAAATCTGTTGCTGAAGGCATCATCTATGGCGCATTCGATCACATCCAACAAAAATCTGGTAAAGATCCTTTGGAAGTGTTTGCGCTGGCAATCAGCAACGCCAAGCCACTGGTTGAGGTTAAATCCCGCCGTGTTGGTGGCGCGAACTACCAGGTGCCTGTAGAAGTGCGCCCAGTTCGTCGTCTGGCTTTGTCTATGCGTTGGTTGCGTGAAGCCGCTAACAAGCGTAGCGAAAAATCCATGCCACAACGTTTGGGTGGTGAGTTGCTCGAAGCCGCAGAAGGTCGCGGCGGCGCAATGAAGAAACGTGATGAAGTCCATCGTATGGCTGAAGCCAACAAGGCCTTCTCTCACTTCCGTTTCTAAGAGTAAGAGTAAGGAGCTGTTGTATGTCTTTAGTGCAACGGCTCTGGCAAGTATTTTGAATCAGGCCGGGCGCGATTTTTGTAAAAAAATGCGCTCGGTTTTGTCCATTAAAAGATTTAGGATTAGCTATGGCCCGTAAGACCCCCATTGAGCGCTACCGCAATATCGGTATTTCTGCTCACATTGATGCCGGTAAAACAACAACGACAGAACGCGTACTGTTTTACACAGGTGTAAACCACAAAATTGGTGAAGTGCATGATGGCGCGGCTACCATGGACTGGATGGAGCAAGAGCAGGAACGTGGTATTACCATTACTTCTGCTGCGACGACATGTTTCTGGAAGGGCATGGCGAACAACTTCCCAGAACATCACATCAACATCATCGATACACCAGGTCACGTTGACTTCACGATTGAAGTTGAGCGTTCCATGCGTGTTCTCGATGGCGCCTGCATGGTTTACTGTGCAGTAGGTGGCGTTCAGCCTCAGTCTGAAACCGTATGGCGTCAGGCTAACAAGTACAAAGTCCCACGTTTGGCATTCGTCAACAAGATGGACCGTACTGGCGCGAACTTCTTCAAAGTGTACGATCAAATGCGTGCACGTCTGAAAGCCAACCCAGTTCCTCTGCAAGTACCTATCGGTGCTGAAGACCTGTTCGAAGGCGTTATCGATCTGGTCAAGATGAAAGCGATCATTTGGGATGCAGCATCTCAAGGTATGAAATTTGAATACCGTGATATCCCTGAAAACCTGTTGGCTGACGCACAAAAGTGGCGTGAAAACATGGTTGAAGCAGCTGCTGAAGCCAGTGAAGATCTGATGAACAAATACCTTGAAGAAGGTGATTTGACTGAAGAAGAAATCAAGTCTGCTTTGCGTCAACGTACTATCGCTTCTGAAATCGTTCCTATGATGTGCGGTACTGCATTTAAGAACAAGGGTGTTCAGGCGATGTTGGATGCGGTTGTTGAATACCTGCCATCCCCATTGGACATCCCACCAGTTCCTGGTGTGAACGAAGATGACGAACCAGTTGTCCGTAAAGCGGAAGATACAGAGAAATTCTCTGCTCTGGCATTCAAAATCGCAACTGATCCATTCGTTGGTCAATTGTGCTTTATCCGTTGCTATTCCGGTACTTTGAATTCTGGCGACAGCGTTTACAACTCTGTTAAAGAGAAAAAAGAACGTATCGGCCGTCTGGTTCAAATGCACGCGAACCAACGTGAAGAAATCAAAGAAATGATGGCGGGTGATATCGCTGCTGTGGTTGGTCTGAAAGATACAACGACTGGTGATACCCTGTGTGACGAAAAAGCTATCGTTGTTCTGGAACGCATGATATTCCCAGAGCCAGTTATTTCTCAGGCTGTAGAACCAAAAACCAAAGCTGACCAGGAAAAAATGGGTCTGGCATTGAACCGTCTGGCCGCTGAAGATCCATCTTTCCGCGTACGTACTGACGAAGAATCTGGTCAAACAATTATCGCCGGTATGGGCGAGTTGCATCTGGATATTATCGTTGACCGTATGAAGCGTGAATTCAACGTTGAAGCGACAGTTGGTAAACCACAAGTTGCTTACCGCGAAACTATCCGCAAAACTTGCGAAGAAATCGAAGGTAAATTCGTTAAGCAATCCGGTGGTCGTGGTCAGTACGGTCACGTTGTTCTGAAGATCGAACCGCAAGAACCAGGTAAAGGCTTTGAATTCGTTGACGCGATCAAAGGCGGTACAGTTCCACGCGAATACATCCCTGCAGTTGAAAAAGGTGTTCGCGAAACACTGACTTCCGGTGTATTGGCTGGCTACCCAGTGGTTGACGTTAAAGTCACATTGTTCTTCGGTTCCTACCATGACGTTGACTCCAACGAAAACGCCTTCCGTATGGCGGGTTCGATGGCGTTCAAAGATGGCTGCCGTAAAGCAAGCCCAGTTATCCTGGAACCAATGATGGCTGTTGAAGTAGAAACACCTGAAGACTACGCTGGTACAGTCATGGGTGATCTGTCTTCACGTCGCGGTATGGTTCAAGGTATGGACGAAATCGCTGGTGGCGGTGGCAAGATCATCAAAGCTGAAGTGCCTTTGTCCGAGATGTTTGGTTATTCCACATCCCTGCGTTCTGCTACACAAGGTCGTGCAACGTATTCCATGGAATTCAAGCACTACTCTGAAGCTCCTAAGAACGTGATTGACGCTATCGTCACATCCAAAGCTAAGTAATAAAGAATCAAAGGCCTGCCCCATGCCGGGGTAGGTTTTCTATTGTTGATAAATCGTTCTTTTTGAAGGAAGAATAAAATGGCAAAAGGTAAGTTCGAGCGCACCAAGCCGCACGTCAACGTCGGTACAATTGGTCACGTTGATCACGGTAAAACCACACTGACAGCAGCGATTGCAACAGTTCTGTCGAAAAAATTCGGCGGCGAAGCTAAAGCATACGACCAGATCGATGCAGCACCAGAAGAAAAAGCGCGCGGTATTACTATTAATACAGCCCACGTTGAGTACGAAACAGCTGGTCGTCACTACGC
>NZ_JBMPPJ010000017.1:0-128585 GCF_049339865.1 Undibacterium sp. TC9W
CATCATCCTCTTCAGGATCGCCTCTTTCCGTTCCTCTGAATACTTTTTCACTTGATCTCTTTTTCCCGCCCCCGATATGATTTCTATTTATCGGATGACGCGACAACTATTCTGACATCGGGGGTTAGTAATTGACGAAATTTCTACCAAGCGGAAGATAAGACCCACAAGGGTGTTATTTACGATTAAATAAAGATATTTAACTTTTTCATCTATTGCTTGAGAGTGAATTTAATAGGCCTCTCATGTAAAGCTTGTGACTAACGAGTGTTTAAACATAAATTGTTATCATGCAATGTTGAAATATTTATTTTTAATTAATTGTTAATTTAAAATCCAATCTTAAAATGGAACGGTAAATGAAATCAAATATGCAAGCAGTCCAACGTGGTTTTACATTGATTGAATTGATGATTGTTGTGGCAATTATCGGTATCCTGGCAGCGATCGCTATCCCTCAGTATTCTGATTACACATCCCGTACTCGCGCAGCTGGCGCGGTTTCGGAACTGGATAGTCTGAAATCTGCAATGGCAATTTGCTACCAAAATGAAGGTGCATGGACTAACTGTGCAACTACAGGTTCTAACGGTATCCCATCTTTCCCAGTTACAACTAAATTCCTGCCAGTAATCCCAACTGCAGCTGGTCTGGGTATCATCACTGCAACACAAACCGGTGCAACAACAACTGCTGGCGTACCTTTGGATTTGACATTGACTCCAACGATCTCTTCTGGTCAAGCCAACATGATCTGGACAGCGTCCGGCACAATCTGCGACCCTATTCGTGGTTTGAAAGCTGGTCAAGGCGGCTGCCCATAATAGCTGGTTTGAATGTCAAGAAAGCCCACTTTGTTGTGGGCTTTTTTTATTTTAGCGATCAAAAATACACTTATAACGGGATCGGACAAGTTTCTGTGGAGCCTGAGGCAAACAAGCGCTGCCTGAGAATGGCCTGCATGAATTTCATGGGAATATAATTTTCGCGATGTCTTTTTTAAAACAAACATGATTTGACCCCGGCTCATGAAAATAACCTGGATAATCAAGGAAAGTATCTGGTTCCTGTCGATGATGCTATGTTATCTTCAGTAACGATCAACTCTTATATGCGGTAACAATAAATGACCATATCTACGCAAACGCTACAACGCGGTTTCACCTTGATAGAATTGATGATAGTCGTGGCAATTATCGGCATTCTGTCCGCAATTGCGCTTCCTCAATATTCTGACTATACGTCACGCACGCGCGCAGCCGGGGCAATTTCAGAGTTGCAGAGTCTGAAGCATGCGATTTCGCTTTGCTATCAAATGGAAGGTGCATGGGCAAGCTGTTCTACCATAGGTAGCAATGGCATTCCATCTTATCCGGTCACCACCAAGTTTTTGCCTGTAGTTCCTACTGCAGCGGGTAATGGCGTTATTACTGCAACACAAACGGGCGCGACCACGACTGGTGGTACACCTTTGGCTCTGACATTGACCCCGACTATCTCCAGCGGCCAGGCAAACATGATCTGGACAGCAAGTGGGACAATCTGTGACCCCATACGCGGTTTGAAGTCCGGCCAGGGCGGCTGCTGACATCAATTTACCCGCAAGCTCAGCAAACAGTTTGCGGGTTCTCATATCTTTTCCATTCCTGTCTATGACAGAAAAACCTCTCAGCTTGCCTTACCGGCAAGAACCCGTCATATGTAAAAGGCACATCCCGGGACTTGCAAGGCAGTTCTGATTTATTGCTCAAACTTGCGCGCCACATTTACAATCTGGACTAATAGATAAATATGGCTGGCGCTTACTTGAGAAATGACAAATGCTGAATTGGATTAAGAGTAAATTTTCTTCAACTGCTGACAAGAGCACTAACTCTGTCAGGGCTCCAGAGCCTGCTGGCTTGGTAACACATTCGCAAGAGACCGGTGCTGAAAGTTTGAAGACGGCCGGAGATGCGTTTTTTAAAAACAGAAACTTTGTTGAGGCAGTAAAAAGCTATCAGCAGGCCCTGCGGCTCCATCCGGAAGATGCAGAATTAAACAATAAACTGGGTGACGCCTGGTATGAGCAGCGCAACTGCGTGCAGGCTGAAAAGTATTACCGGCTAGCGCTGGCAATCAAGCCAGATTTTTTGGATGCGGCCATTAATCTGGGTATCAGTCTGGATGAGTTGCGTCGCTATGAAGATGCTGAACAGGCGTATAAGCAGATACTTCAATTTCACCCCGAGTCTCACTACGTTTTTTTTAACCTGGGCGTGACGCTGACATCGCTTGGGCGCCTGGATGAAGCCAAGTCTTGGTATCGCAAGGCTCTGGCACTCAGGCCCAATTTTAGCCATGCACACTTCAATCTCGCGACTATTTTGCAGCGCCAGTCTTTGTTGGACGAAGCGGAAGATCACTATAAGCAAACCATTAAAGCTGATCCTGGAAATTTTGCTGCTTTATGCAATCTGGGGATGATATGCAAGGAGCGCGGCAAATATGATGAGGCGGAAAGCTATTTTAATAGTGCCCTGAAGATCAATGAACTTCATGTAGAAACCCGCAATAATATCGGTTTGATTTTGCAAGAGAAAAACAGGCTGGAAGAAGCGGCGCAATGTTTTCAGGCTATCTTGAGAATACGTCCCGACTTTGCAGATGCGCATTGTAATCTTGGTGACGTCTATAAAAAGCAGACTCGCCTTGAGGATGCAGAAAAATGTTATAAAACTGCGATATCCTTACAACCTGAGATTGCCCGCTTTCATTGCAATCTGGGCATTGTTTATCACGAAACAGCGCGCTACCTTGAGGCGACAGCATCTTATCAACGTGCCCTCAGCCTGGATGCCAATTCACTCAATTTGTTCAGCAATATGGGGAATACCTATTCTGACCGCGGCATGAGGGCAGAAGCCGAACAAAGTTATCGCAGAGCGCTGGAAATAGAGCCAGATCATGCCGAGACCTATGGCAACTTGCTGTTCCTGTTGAACTATGACCCTGTGCGAAGTGCCAGTGAGATATTTGGTGAGTATCAGGTCTATGAAGAAAAGTATGCGCGTCCGCACCAGCGCAAGTGGCAGGCATTTGCTAACGACAAGAACCCGCATCGCCGTATCAGAGTTGGCTATGTTTCGCCAGATTTTCGCCGGCATGCAGTCCAGTATTTTCTCGAGCCTTTGCTCGCGCATCATGACTCGTCTGGTTTTGAGTTGTATGCCTACGCAGAATTGAAATATGAAGATGCAGTCACTGAGCGTTATAAGACATATGTAGATCACTGGGTGCCCACGGCAGGCCTGTCTGATGACGAGCTGGCAGAGAGAATCCGGGCGGATGGCATCGATATTCTGATCGATCTTGCTGGTCATACGGGAAGTAACCGCTTGCAGGTATTTGCCCGCAAGCCAGCGCCGGTGCAGGTTTCGTGGCTGGGTTATGGTTACACCACTGGCCTCAAGGCGATTGATTATTTTCTGACCGATGATACTTGTGCTCCACCAGGCGCTGAAGCCGTATTTTCAGAGCAGCCCTGGCGCCTGGAGACACCCTCATTTGCATATCGTCCTGCCGATGGAATGGGCGAGGTCAGCACTCTGCCTGCCCTCAAAAATGGCTATGTAACCCTTGGTACGCTGACCAGGTCAGTCAGGATCAACCATCTCACCATACGTGTATGGGCAGCGATACTGAAAAAAATTGAAGGCGCAAAATTATTAATCAATAGCGGGAATTTTAAAAATGCCGATTTGCGCCGGGATCTCGAAGAAAAATTTGCCGCACTTGGCATAGACAAGTCCCGACTGGAGATAGGCTACGATACCCCGCCCTGGAATACCCTGAGAAAGATCGATATAGGCCTGGACTGTTTTCCGCACAATTCAGGTACTACACTATTTGAAACTTTGTATATGGGCGTACCCTATGTGACGCTGGCCGGGCGGCCTAGCGTTGGCTTGCTGGGTAGTTCAATTCTGAAAGGTATTGGTCATTCAGAATGGATAGCGCAAACTGAACAGGAATATATAGATAAAGTCGTCGAACTTGCCAGTAACACCAGCATGCTCGCACAAGTGCGTGAGACCTTGCGCGAACAGATGATACACAGCAAGTTGATGGATGAGGCGGGATTCTCGGCTAAAGTAGATGCCGCGCTGCGTAGCATGTGGATTACATGGTGCGAGGGAACGAAGGTATAAGTAGCGAGGGGGAGTGCGGGTGAAGGCTGCTACGATATCCAGGCCTTTGTTCAATCAAGCGCGAAAATCAAGGGCTATGCATGGCTTGATTGACATTGCGGGACATGCATTTCAGCACTGTTCCCGCCAGCCTGCTCATGTATTGCTTATGTATAGCTTATGTGCAGCTTCAGTGCAGCATAAATGCAGGATATTAGCAGCCGCCCTGGCCTGGTTTCAAACCGCGAATTGGATCACAGACAGTCCCTGTGTTTGCCCATATCATATTACTTTGCCCTGAGCTGATGGAAGGCGTCAATATGATGCTCAATGCAGTTCCTGTGCTGGTAGTTGCCCCTGTCGTTGCCTGCGTAATCACACCTGCATTCGAAATGGAGGGGGCCGCATTGGTCAAAAATTTTGATGTGATGACAGTAGGGATGGAATTGCTGCCCATGACCGTGCAGTTTGACCAGCTATTTTCATTCTGGTAGCAAATGGATAATTCTTTTTTCAGGCTATTGAGTTCGGATATCGCACCAGAAGCACGTGTGCGGGAAACATAATCAGAATATTGTGGAAAAGCGATTGCTGCCAGGATGCCGATGATGGCCACCACGATCATCAATTCTATGAGTGTGAAGCCTCGCTGAATTGTTTTTGAATATCTTTGCATTTCTTTCTCCTCAGCAGCAAAAGCAGTTTAGTTACGTCATAGACGCAAATTTTGTGCCAATCGTTTGAATGCGCTTAAAATCGCCAGCCGTATGCTAAAGCTGAACCCTTAAAGCCACAATTGTTCTTGCACCCAGCTTGCAATTGTTTGCCTTGTTGATACAGGAAAAATGCCCAATAGAAAGTTCGCAAGAAATATAAACTCTTGCAACCGGGAATAGCGCAAAAATATCTGGCCATGGAAAAATATCGGCCTGGGTTGTATCCAGTTTGATGAAGATATGACATCAGGCGCGATATTCTTGTCATTTTAGTTTTTTATATTGAAAAATACTAAAACGACAAATGTCAATGACAAAAAATGTCAATGCAATACAAAAATTTGCACTTGTTTCGAAATTGTTACACTTTAGGTCAGTGGTTTTTTAATAACGCGACAAAAGCTGTTATTTACTCCAGGCTGATTTGGCAGGTGGTGGTCCTGACTTAAAACTCCGTTTAAAACCCCAGCGCAGCACCATCCGGGTTGCGCGGATCGGAATACCCGGCAAAGCCTTGCGGGACTATCTGTATGGTTTGGGTCTTGCCCAGCGTGGCAGCAGGGCGCAGTACCTGGCCTTTTTGCTCCAGCAGGCGCAGGGTGTCCATGCTGATACCTTTTTCAAAGCGTAGCTGGTCTGGCAACCATTGCTGGTGTATGCGTGGCGAGATGGTAGCTTCGGCCACGTTCATGTCATGGTCTATGACGTTCAGGATGGTTTGCAGTGTTGTCGTGATAATGCGGCTGCCACCGGGGCTGCCGGTGACCAGGAAGGGCTTTCCATCCTTGAGTACGATGGTAGGCGACATCGAGCTTAAAGGCCGCTTCCATCCCTGTACAGCGTTGGCATCACCGCCCAGCAAGCCAAAGGCATTTGGTACGCCTGCCTTGACAGAGAAATCATCCATCTCATTATTCAGGACTATGCCTGTGCCAGTGGCAACGATACCGCTGCCAAAGTTGAGGTTCAGAGTATAAGTGGTAGCGACGATGTTGCCGAATTTGTCGGCGACGCTGTAATGCGTGGTCTGGTCGCTTTCATAGGGCAGGGGTTTGCCGGGTTTGATTTCGGCAGACGGTGTGGCGCGGTCTGGCTGTATTTTCTTGACCAGTTCATCCGCATAAGCGCGTGAAGTCAGGCCCTTGAGCGGCACCTTGTAATAGTCAGGGTCACCCAAAAATTCTGAACGGTCGGCATAGGCCAGCTTCATAACCTCGCTCAACTGATGCAGGGTCTGTGCGCTGTTGGCACCCTGTTCCTTGAGTGGGTAGTGCTCCAGCATGTTCAGCATCTGTATGATGTGCACGCCTCCAGAGCTCGGTGGCGGCATGGAGACTACTTCATAGCCGCGATAATTGCCGCGCACGGGTATGCGTTCCACTGCCTTGTAATTCTTCAGGTCACTGGCAGAGATCAAGCCTTCATGCTGCTGCATTTCAGCGACGATTTTTTTGGCGACCGCACCTTCATAAAATGCAGCCGGGCCTTGCTCGGCAATCAGACGCAGCGATTGTGCCAGGTCTTTTTGCAGCAAGCGCTCTCCAGCCAGCATGGGTTTGCCATCCTTGAAAAAGATCGCACGGCTGGCTGGCCATTTGCCGAGCTGATTTTTGCTGGAATCGATGAGTTCAGCCAGATGCGGGCTGATCTCAAAGCCCTGCTCAGCCAGGCGTATCGCCGGAGCGATGACATCCTTCCATTTCATGCTGCCATATTTGCGCAAGGCCAGATCCATGCCTGCCACTGTGCCGGGTATGCCAACTGCCAGATGGCTATACAGGGATTTGCCGGAGATGACATTGCCCTTGGCATCCAGGTACATGTCACGGCTGGCTTTTTCTGGAGCCAGTTCACGAAAATCCAGCGCGATATCCTTGCCTGATTTGCTGTCATGAATAATCATGAAGCCACCACCACCAATATTGCCTGCGTTTGGTAGCACCACAGCCAGCGCGAAACCGACTGCCACTGCAGCATCCACCGCATTGCCACCACGCTTGAGGATATCGAGGCCAACCTGGCTTGCCAGCGCCTGTTCAGTCGCCACCATGCCAGACTTTGCATACACCGGGCTGATGATAGGGTAGCTGGTATCGTATTTGATGCCTGCAGCCAGTTGCGCCTGGCTGGCGGGGCTGACTACGGCGAAACACAGGGGGACGAGCAGACTCAGGCATAGCTTGCGGCAGGAAGGCGAGGGCATGCGTATAACTCCAGAAATCATTGATAGCAGAAATAGTAATACCAATTATCGTATTTCGCATAAACAAAGTTTCGCGCTAGTCCAAATAAAAAAAGCCGCCCGAAGGCGGCTTTCAATTAATCTGCATAAATGCAAATTATTTTGCTTCAGCTTCTGCAGAAGTTGCGCCAGCTGGCACAACAGCGATAGCAACAGTAGCGTCACCACCGTGTACAACCGCTGTCACGCCTTTTGGCAGTGTCAGTTGAGATACGTGGATGGATTGACCAGCTTCCAGTTTGGACAGGTCAACTTCAACGAATTCTGGCAATTCTGCTGGCAAGCAGGAAACATCCAGTTCAACAGCAACGTGGCTGATGACTGCAGCAGACAATTTCACTGCTGGAGATACTTCAGCATTGATGAAATGCAGAGGCACTTTAACGTGGATTTTTTGGTTAGGATCTACGCGTTGGAAATCAGCGTGCAAAACCAGTTGTTTGTAGGCGTGGACCTGGAAGTCGCGCAACAATACTTTTTCTGATTTGCCATCAACTTCCAGGTCCAGAATGGAAGAGTGGAACGCTTCTTTTTTCAATGCATGGTACAGCGCATTGTGATCCAGAGTGATGGATACCGGGGCTTCTGTACCGCCGTAGATGATGCCAGGTGTTTGGCCAGCAAGGCGCAGGCGGCGGCTCGCTCCGGTCCCCTGTACATTGCGTGCAAATGCGATAACTTTCATGGTGTTACTCCAAAAAATGCAAAACATTGATTTGTTTTGCGGTATTGAACCCCCGCGACCAGGGGCCCAGAAAATAGCCCTGCCATCAATGAGATGGCAGGGCCGGAAAATTTTAGTCCGTGAACAAAGAGATGACAGACTCGCCCTTGGTGATGCGGCGGAAAGTCTCTGCCAGCAGGCTGTCACAAGACAATTGACGAATCTTGGGGCAGGCGCGCGCTGCTTCAGACAACGGGATGGTATCAGTCACGACCAGTTCATCGAGTGGCGATTGCGAAATACGTTGTATCGCAGGGCCAGACAAGACGGGGTGAGTACAGTAAGCCAATACTTTCTTGGCGCCACGTTCTTTCAATACTTCAGCAGCTTTGGTCAATGTACCGGCAGTATCGACCATGTCATCCATGATGACGCAATTACGGCCTTCAACTTCACCAATAATGTTCATGACTTCAGAGACATTCGCTTTTGGGCGGCGTTTGTCGATGATGGCCAGGTCGCAACCCAGGCGTTTTGCCAAAGCACGGGCACGTACCACACCGCCCACGTCAGGGGAGACCACCAGCAGGTCTTCGTAATTCTTGGCAACCAGATCACCCAGCAGAATTGGCGAAGCGTAAATATTATCAACAGGGATATCAAAGAAACCCTGGATTTGATCCGCATGCAAGTCCATGATCAGCACGCGATCTACACCGGCTTCTTCCAGCATGTTGGCAACGACCTTGGCAGAAATCGCCACACGCGCAGAGCGGGGACGACGGTCCTGGCGGGCATAACCAAAATAAGGGATAGCAGCAGTGATACGACCGGCAGATGCACGTTTCAGTGCATCAACCATCAACATGATTTCCATCAGGTTGTCGTTGGTAGGTGCGCAGGTAGATTGCAAAACGAAGACATCTTTACCGCGGACGTTTTCATTGATCTCGACCATGACTTCACCGTCAGAGAATTTGGAAACGTCTGCTTTGCCAAGGGGGATGCCGAGTTGTTTGGCAACACCGGCAGCCAGTGCAGGATTGGCGTTGCCAGTGAAAACCATCATGTTGTCATTTGCGCGCGCATTTGCCATGGCTGGGACCTATCGGCTGAGATTTTGTGGGTCTGGCTTATTTTGCATGGGTTTTATACAAAAATGGCCGCTGATAAAACTGAAAAAGCCGCCGCACAATCTATGCGGCGGCTTTAATTTAATGGCAGGGGAAGAAGGATTCGAACCTTCGCATGCCGGAATCAAAATCCGGTGCCTTAACCAGCTTGGCGACTCCCCTACACAACCGTTTGCCTGTTTCCAAGTTCGCCGCTATTTTAGCGTTAAACCGGCTTCAAGCCAAATATTTTTCGATCCCAATTTCTGCGCCATCGGGTGGCTACTCAGTGCTTTTGCTTTCCATGATGTCCAGCGATCTGGTACTTGTTTTAACACTGTGTCTGCTGCCGTCTCGTCGGCAAATGCACAAAAAACACAAGCTCCAGATCCCGTCATCTTTGCATCGCCGTATTGTGAGAGCCATTGAATGGCTGCATCAACTTGCGGAAACAATGCGCAGGCAACTGTTTGCAGATCGTTTTTCCAATTATGTTTTGCATCACTGGAAAAGTCCGTTATTCTGACCGGATTTGTGTCCCTTGTCAACTCCTTTGCCGAAAAAATTGCAGGTGTAGGGACTTGTACGCCCGGCTCCAGCACCACAAACCAGACGTCTGGCGTGACCAGAGCCTGTAATTCTTCGCCCACCCCTTCCGCAAAGGCATTTGTTCCAAACAGAAAGAAAGGCACATCTGCACCCAGTTGCAGAGCCAGTTTCATTAACTCATCGCGCTGTACGCCGGTTTGCCATAAATGATTGAGCGCCAGCAGGGCGGTCGCCGCGTCAGACGAGCCGCCACCAAGGCCGCCGCCCATGGGCAGGTTTTTGCGTAAAGTCAGGTTCGCACCCAAAGTGCAGCCGGTATGGCTCTGCAATAATCTTGCTGCGCGGACGATCAAATCGCTGTCCGCTGGCACACCCTCTATCTCATTGGTTCTGCATATCTGGCCATCGGTGCGCACTTCGACATCCAGGTAATCGCAACGGTCTATCAACTGGAAGGCGGTTTGCAGCAAATGATAACCATCTGCCCGGCGGCCAGTCACATGTAAAAACAAATTGAGTTTGGCGGGGGCAGGGCAATTGTCCAGTCTGCTCATTTCCATTCAGTCACCACGATGCGGATAGAGACATCACCAGCCTGTTCGGTATATCTTTGCAAGTCTATGCGTTTCGGGAAGCTTGGTTGTTCATGCCAGCTGACATAACGCAGCTTCCAGCCTTGAGTAGTCAGAGTCTGGTCTTCTGTTTTCACGGCACTCGGTTGCTTGCCATCGATGGCGACAAAGCCTTGCAGCCAGTCGCGCAAACCTGCTACCGGCAAAGACCAGCCCAGGGTATCTTGCAATAACTGGTCAAGATCGCTGGCAGTGCGCGGTACCTTGCCGTTTAGCTCCAGTGTTGCCCCCTGCGCATTCTGCGTGATGCGCGCCATGATCTGGTCGAGTTGTGACAGGAGGGTGATACGTATGCCTTGCGCATCCTGCTCCCATTCAAAGCCACCGGGCAGGCTTTGTGGCTTGTCGGCCTGCTGGTACTGGATGGATATCTTGCCGCTGATTTGTATCTGCTGCTGATATTGCCGGGTGCTGGCAGTTGCGGTACTGACTGCAGTTGCCGCCGGTGCTTGCGTCTGGCTGTTCAGGCTGGCGCAGCCAGTGCTGAGCAAGGTGCAAAAAAGAGCTGAAGCGAGCAGGCTAAATCGGGTATTTGATGGCATGTTTGCTGTGTTGGTTGTGCGTATGTTCGGGTACAAATGACAAGGCGGACATTGTCTGTCCGCCAGGTGTCATTCTATTCAATTTTCGATGTAAGCATCTTTGACAAGATCAGCATCAGGGTTTGACTTTCAATCTTTCCAGCGTGGATTTCAGGGTCTGGTTTTCCGGGTCTTTTTTCAGGGCATCACGCCAGATTTTTTTTGCATCATCTTTCTGTCCCATGGTCCACAAGACTTCACCCAGATGCACGCCTATCTCGGCATCAGGGCGCATCTGATAGGCGCGGCGCAGGGCTTGTTCCGCTTCGTCATACTTGGCCAGCCTGAACTTGACCCAGCCCAGGCTATCGAGGATGAAAGGATCATCCGGAGCCAGCTGGTTGGCTTTTTCTATCAGGGTATTGGCTTCGTCCAGTTGCACATTACGGTCAGCAAATGAATAACCGAGAGCGTTATAGGCGTGCTGGCTGGTGGGTGCCAGTTCTATGACCTTACGCAATGAAGCTTCCATGCCTGGGATATCTTTTTGTGACTCGGCCAGCATGGCAAAGTCATACAGCAAGTCAGGATTATTCGGCGTCTGCTTAATGCCTTGTTCCAGCACTGCCCTGGCCTGATCCGGCAGGTTTGCGTCACGCAATAGCTGCGCTTCGGTCTGTATCAGCTGGATTTGCTCGGTTTCATTACTGGTCTTGATTTGCTGTATGAAGGCGCGTGCTTCCAGCAGCCTGCCCTCCTTGGCCAGCAAGAAGCCACGGCGTATCTGTACATTGAACCAGGCAGGATTGCGGCCATCATAAGAATCCACCTGCGCCAGCCAGTCTTGCGCGGCTTTGTAATCCTTGCGTTCAGCTGCTATGCGTGAGAGATTGACCAGGGCTGTGGTCGGGTCGCGCTCTTCGCCGGCCTTACCTTCGAGTGACTGCAGATAACGCAGAAAATAAGCCTCGGCTTTTTGCGGCTGGTTACGCTCCATCGCCAGTACACCCAGGGTGTAGATGGCACTGACATCATCAGGTTTGTCGCGTGCGATGATTTCAAATTCATGGTTGGCCTGATCCAGCTGTTTCAGGTCTATGAGTATGCTGGCATAGGCCAGGCGCACGTCGCGGGCACTGGGGTTTTTTATCAGGAAAGCCGATAAGGCCTTGGCTGCATCCTCCTGTGAAGATGCCTGGGCAACGGTGAGCACCGCCAGTTGAGAATCTGGCCTTGCTTTCAGTACTTGTTGTGCCTCACTGACGGCGAGCTTGTGGTCACCCTTGACATAGGCACCCTGGGCCAGTGCCATGTGGGCGTCCGGGCTGTCTTTATATGGTTGCAGCAGGGTGGTCAAGGTATTGTATGCACCGTTCTTGTCACGGGCACGCGACAACAGCCGCTGCACCTGCAACATCATCACGCCCAGTTGTTTGGGGTCAGATGATTTCAGTTTTTCGGTATAGACAGACTGTATCTCAGCGAGATTATTATTCATCACCATGAAGCCCAGGTAATACTGGGTGGCTTCATTTGAATTCGGTGCCAGTTCGCGCCACAGGCGCACAGCCTGCAAGGCCTCACCTGATTGTTTGGCGGCCAGCGCGATTTCCGCAGCGCGTTTGGCAATACGCGGATCGCGGGTTTGTTCCGCTACTGAGTACAGGATCACATAGGCGCTTTGCCAACTGCCACGCTGGAAGGCGATCTCTGCGGTGACGATCTTGTAGAATAATTCCTCGGTCAGCTTGACTTCAGGCAAGGGGTCTTCATAGACCGGTGCACTGGCTACGCCGTTCAGGGTTTTTTCTGCAGACAGGGCTGCCTGTGCCGCATCGCTGACATGATGCGTGTCCTCCGCAACTGCGCCTGGTTTGCCTACGCTTGCACATCCGCTGATCAGGGCTGCACTCAATACCAGCGCCGCAGGTCGCCACAGTGCTGCAGCAGATATCGATGATATTGCGGATACAATAGGGTTAAATATGAGAGTAGGCAGTGTTTTCAAAACGAATCCGGATTTGACGTTGATGATTGATTTTACGCTGAAGCAGCGCAACTGTGGGTTTCACTGCATATATACACTGTGTCAGATTGTAATGGTAAAAGTTCCCTCACATGCCAGAATTACCTGAAGTTGAAGTGACCCGCCGCGGTGTAGAACCGCACCTGACAGGCAAGCTGGTCACTGACGTGATCATGCGCCGTGCTGGCTTGCGCTGGCCTTTTCCCACCAACTTGCCTGCTTTGCTGGCAGGCAGGCGCATCCTGGCGACGGGGCGCAGGGGCAAATACCTGTTGTTGCAATTTGAGCATGGCACCTTGCTGATACATCTCGGCATGTCCGGTCATTTGCGCGTACTGGACAAAAACCTGCCACCGGCCAAGCATGATCATATTGATATTATCGTAGGCGAGTTTGCCTTGCGCATGACAGACCCACGCCGTTTTGGCGCGGTACTCTGGCATGATGCCGCTGATGGCGATCTGGAAGAGCATCTGCTGATACGTCAGCTTGGGGTAGAGCCGCTGGAAGCCGGATTTAATCCAGAATTATTGTATAAATTAACAAGAAACCGTAGTGCACCCATCAAGCAAGTCTTGCTGGCCGGGGATATTGTGGTCGGTGTTGGTAATATTTATGCATCAGAGAGTTTGTTCCGGGCGGGCATCAACCCTAAAACTCAGGCTGGACGCATCAGCCTGAAGCGCTATACTTTACTGGAAGCGGCCATACGTGCGACCCTGGCGGCAGCGATTGAGGCGGGTGGCAGCACCCTTAAAGATTTCATGGGCGTGGATGGGCAAAGCGGGTATTTTCAGCAATCTTACTTTGTGTATGACCGCACTGGCGAACCCTGTCGTGTTTGCGGCGAAGCCGTCAGACAGATAAAACAAGGACAACGCAGTAGCTTTTATTGTGCAAAATGTCAGAAATAAACCCACAAATCTGGCTGAAATGTAAGCAAAATTCGATTTACGCGTATTTTTTTAACGCTTCCATATATACTTGGAATATCAAAAAAGTTAACTGAGGGGAACATGAGCAATCTGGTTCAGAAATTCCAGGAGTACAGCGACTGGCGCAAAGGAGTGGTCAAAGCGCTGGAGCAGTACCGGACATGGATACATGGATCGGATATGGCCGATGCCGCCAGTGATCAGCGTATTGCACGTCTGATGGAGCGTCTGGTTGACGACAAACTGTCCATCGCCTTTGTTGCTGAATTTTCACGCGGCAAGTCCGAATTGATCAATGCCATCTTCTTTGCAGACTATGGCCAGCGTATATTGCCGTCATCTGCCGGTCGCACCACCATGTGCCCTACCGAGCTTTTGTATGACGATACCATCCCGCCCTGCATACGCCTGCTGCCTATAGAAACCCGTGCCGAAGCGCAATCGACCAGTGAATACAAGGGCCAAAGCCATGTATGGACGGTCTTGCCGCTGAACATCAGCTCTGGCGACGGCATGCTGGAAGCCTTCAAGCAAGTCAGCCTGACCAAGAAGGTCAGCATAGACGTGGCCAAACAATACGGCCTGTTTGATGAAAACGACCCCGACGCACCGCTGGAAGTCGATGAAGATGGCCTGGTAGAGATTTCCCAATGGCGTCATGCGATTATCAATTTCCCCCATCCTTTGTTGAAGGAAGGCCTGATCATTGTCGATACGCCAGGTCTGAATGCGATAGGTACCGAGCCTGAACTGACACTGAATTTGATCCCGAATGCACATGCCGTCTTGTTCATTCTGGCCGCCGACACTGGCGTGACCAAGAGCGATATCGATGTCTGGCGCAATAATATCGGCAATGGCCCTGGCCGCATGGTCGTCCTGAACAAGATAGACAGCATGTGGGATGAACTGCGCACGCCTGAAGAGGTGGAAGCGCAAATCGTCCGTCAGGTCAGCACGGTTGCGCATACTCTGGGGCTGGAAGAAAAGCAGATTTTCCCTATCTCGGCGCAAAAAGGCCTGGTAGCCAAGATCAATAAAGATGCACCTTTACTGGCACGCAGCCGCCTGCCTACGCTGGAATATGCCTTGTCCAAGGAATTGATACCTGCCAAGCAAAACATCATCCGCGCCCAGATGACTTCAGAAATCAATGAAATCATCCATGCGCAACAGGCCGTTATTTCTGCCCGCAGCCGCAGCATGGTTGAGCAGATGATGGAATTGAAGAGCCTGCGCGGCAAGAATATGAACGTCATCGAACACATGATGAAGCGTATCGATGCCGAGAAAAAAGAATTCGACGCCAGCCTCTTGCGCATGCAGGGCACGCGGTCGGTGTTTACCCGTTTATCGACTGAGGTATATACCAGCCTGGGCATGGATATCCTGCGTGAAGAAATCCGTAAATCGCGCGAGGCCATGGAGAAGAGCAAGTTCTCGGTTGGCCTGCGTGAATCGGTCAGGCAGTTCTTTTCTCAGGTTAAACTGAACCTGCAGACATCGAATAAAAAGACAGATGAGATTTCGGAAATGATGACGGTCATGTACCGCAAGTTTTCGACTGAACATGGCCTGGCCCTGTCGTCACCCATGTCATTCTCGTTGGACAAATACATCAAGGAAGTCGAAGCGATTGAAGGCGTGTATCAAAAGCAGTTCAGTACCGCGACCTTGCTGACCACGCCGCAAGTTGTGTTGATGCACAAGTTCTTTGATTCTGTTGCCGCCCGCGTCAAGCAAAGCTTTTTGCAAGCCAACCGCGATGTCGAAGCCTGGCAAAAAGTCGTCATGGCACCGCTGGAAGCACAGATACGTGAGCATAAAGGGCAGTTGAAAAACCGCATGCAATCGATACAGCGCATCCATGTGGCAACCGACAGCCTGGAAGACAAAATTTCGTCTTTCGAGAGTTTGCAGGCAGATATCGATGCGCAGAAAAAAGCGCTGACCGATCTCGAAGATACACTGCGGGCCGCATTGACTGCAGAACTTACCGCACTCAGGGTGGCTGCCTGAAATAATGAAGTCTAAAGCATCACGCAGCAAGGCTGACCCCGCGGGTCAGCCTCAGCTTGCTACTTCCCACTCAAGTCTATACGTCGATCCCAGTTTTTCTGCAGCGCTCATCACCTGGCAAAAACAGCATGGCCGCCATGGCTTACCCTGGCAGCAAAGCCATGAGGCTTATCGCGTCTGGCTGTCTGAAATCATGCTGCAGCAAACGCAGGTCACTGCAGTTATTCCGTATTACAAACGCTTCCTGGAAACTTTTCCTACCGTGTTTGACCTGGCCGCAGCGCCGGCCGGACAAGTCATGGAACACTGGGCCGGCCTCGGATATTACACCCGCGCCCGTAACCTGCATCAGTGTGCCAAACAGGTGGTGGATCAATACCAGGGCAAGTTCCCGGCTGACCCTGCCTTGTTGCAAGAATTGCCAGGCATAGGCCGCTCAACGGCCGCTGCGATCACGGCCTTTTCTTATGGCACGGTAGCAGCAATTTTGGATGGCAACGTCAAGCGGGTATTTGCCCGTGTGTTTGGCATAGACGGCTATCCCGGCACCAAACCAGTTGAAGACAATATGTGGCTGCGCGCCCAGGCTTTATTGCCCGCGCAAGACATAGGCGCTTATACGCAGGGCCTGATGGACCTCGGGGCTACGGTATGCACGCGCAGCAGCCCCAAATGCACGCTATGCCCTTTCCAGCCACGTTGCGTGGCTTATGCGCAAGGCAGAACCGCAGAGCTGCCAGTACGTAAACCAAAAAAAGCGCAAAAAGAAAAACAGGCCATCATGCTGCTGGTGCAGGATGGCGCAGAAGTTTTGCTGGAGCGCAGGCCACCCACCGGCATCTGGGGTGGTTTGCTGTCGCTGCCAGAGCTGGCAGGCATGCAAGAATATAGCGGCGAGGATGATGCTTTTTCTGTCGATGCGCAAATGACGACTGTGCGTGAGCGCGCCAGCCATTTTGGTGACATCACCAGCATTCAGGTCTTGCCGGTTTTTGCCCATGTATTCACCCACTTCAAACTGCATATCCTGCCGGTGCATGTGCAACTCAAAAAACGTCACCTGAAAGTTGCAGAGGGCGAGCATGGCTGGCATCCGCTCAGTGAAGCAATGCAACTGGGTTTGCCCGCACCTATCAAGACTTTGCTGACCAATCTTGGCACGCAAACTCAACTGCCATTTACTGATTGAGTAATTCCGCTTAGACTCCTGAAGTTGCTATTCAAGTAAGCAGTTTCAGGAGACCACTTTGAACAAAAGATTCATGCTCAGGCTCATGTCTGGCCTGGCGCTATGCAGTGCGGTGACTGCACATGCCAATGCCGCAGCCACTACCTCACCCACCAAGGCTTGCCGCCTGCCAGAATTCCCGCAAGAAGTGCAATGTGGCCAGGTGCAAAGACCCTTGAACCCGGCGCAACCGCAAGGCAAACAGATTGATATCCACTATGTTGTGATCCCTTCGCAGGACAGGAATAAATTGCCGGATGCAGTTTTCCTGCTGGCCGGTGGCCCAGGCCAAAGTGCCATCAGCGTTGCCAGTTGGGCGACCACCCTGATGGCACGCCTGAACCGTCGCCGTGACCTGGTGTTTGTTGATCAGCGTGGTACTGGCCGTAGTGCACCGCTGGAATGTCCTGAACTCGAAAAAGCCGAAGAAGTTTTATCGCCAGAGCAAAGAGTCAAAGTCACCGACGACTGCATGCGCCAGTTGCAAACCTTGCCTTATGGCGAGCTGCAATACTTTGGCACCAGCATTGCCATGCAGGATCTGGAGGCGGTACGTCTGAAGCAAGGCTATGGCCGTATCAATGTCGTCGGTGCTTCATATGGCACACGTGCCGGGCTTGAATACCTGCGTCAGTTCCCGCAATCCGTGCGCCGTATCGTGCTCGATGGCGTGGTGCCACCCAGCATGCGCCTGGCCAGTGCCGATGCGCAAAAAGCGCTGGATGCCTTGTTCAGGGACTGCAAAAAAGAAGCTGCGTGCAATGCCAGTTACCCGGATCTGGAAAACCGCTGGAAAAAACTGCTGGCCAGCCAGCCGCAGAAAATCAATATCACGCACCCACGCATGGGTACACCCATAAAGACCGAGATGACGCGCGACAGCTTGCTGGGCCTGGTTCACAAGTCCTTGTACAGCCCTAATTCGCTGTCCGCTTTGCCATATGCACTGACGCAAGCGGAGCAGGGCAATTATGCGCCGCTGGTGACCATGACAGGTGCGACCAATTTGCCTGGCCCTGGTGGTATTTCTTACGGCATGCATTTCTCGGTGTGGTGTGGCGAAGCTTTCGCGCAGTCGGCAAGTTTGCCTGCCAATGATGATTTTGAAAAACTCATGGCTGAACAATATACCCAGACTTGCAAAAAATGGCCGCGTAGCGAAATACCCGCTGACTTTTTCAAAGTGCCTGCCTCAGCATCGCCCGCCCTGCTGCTAAGCGGTGGTCTTGATCCTGTTACCCCCACCAGATATGGCGATGAAGTCGCCAAGGCGCTGGGCCCGAATGCCCGTCATGTCGTCATAGAAAATACTGGTCACGGTTTGTTGGCCCAAGGCTGCATACGCGATGTAGTACACCGTTTTTTAAATGCCAAAGAAGACAGCGAAGCCGTCAAGGTCGATACCACCTGCGTCCGTCAGATACCACGTGCGCTGGCCTGGCAGGCACCCGTGCCGCCCGCTGCCAGCAAAGTTGGCAAGGAGGCCAAGCCATGATTATCGTCAATGACTTGCACAAAGAATTTGTGCGCCTCGGCAAATCCTCAGGCAATGCTTTTGTCAATGCTGCACGCAGCCTGGGCTTGATGAAAAAAACCAGTGAAGTGGTGAAGGCTGTCGATGGCGTCAGCTTCAGCGCCAATGATGGCTGCATTACCGGTTTGCTGGGCGCAAATGGCGCAGGCAAAACCACCACGCTGCGCATGATTGCTGCACTTTTGCAATCCGACGAAGGACAGATCATGGTCGATGGCACAGCAGTCAAGGCCGGTACTTCATCGACCCAGTCACATATGGGTGTCTTGTCAGATGCGCGTGGCCTCTACCCGCGCCTGACTGCGCGTGAAAATATTCATTACTATGGCCTGCTGCATGGCATGGACACTGCCCATGCAGAACAGCGTACCCAGCAATTATCAAATTGGCTGGATATGGACAAATTGCTGGACCGCCGCACCGATGGTTTCAGCCAGGGTGAACGTATGAAAACCGCGCTGGCAAGAGCATTGGTGCATGATCCCAAGAACATCATTCTGGATGAACCCACCAACGGTCTGGATGTAGTCGCTACCCGCGCGCTGCGGGAATTTTTACGCTTCCTGCGCTCGCCAGAAGGCGGCGGCAAGTGCATCATCTTCTCCACTCACATTATGCAAGAGGTAGAGCGACTGTGCGATCAGGTTGTCATCGTTGCTCAGGGCAAGGACGTGGCGCATGGCACGGTAGAAGAATTGCTGGCGCAATCCGGTGAAGATAATTTTGAAGATGCCTTCGTCAAACTGGCATTCCTGCATCCGCAAAAATCCCTGACAGGAGTGAATTGATGAAAGCCACTTTAGCTATCCTGCGCAAGGAATTGCGTGATGCCTTGCGTGACCGCCGCACCCTGATGGTAGCCCTGATCAGTTCATTGCTGGGCGTGCCACTGATGCTGCTGATTTTCTCGGTCGTGCTGACCCAGGTTGAATCGCAGGAAGAAAAACGTACTGTCCTCGTCAAGGGCATAGAACGTGCACGTGGCCTGGAAAATTTCATCCTGCGTCAGGGTTATCAAATCAAGACCGCGCCTGATGATTATGCGGCCAAATCGCAAAGCAAGGAGCTTGACCAGCCCGTCTTGCTGATCCCCGATGACTTTGATGAGAAGCTGGCATCAGGTGGCAAGGGTGTTCTGGAAATAGCCTTTGATACCTCAAACCGCCAGGCAGAATTTGGTGTACGTCCCCTGCGCCGTTTGCTGGATGGCTATTCGCAGGAACTGGCTACATTGGGGCTAGCCATGCGCGGCGTGTCGCTGGAATTATTACAGCGCCTGGATATACGCGAGCGTCACATCAAAAAGCCGGAAGAACGCAAGGCCACCATCACCACCATGCTGCCCATGATGGTCTTGATGGCCATTGTCCTCGGTGGCATGTATGCCGCCATTGATACGACGGCAGGTGAACGTGAGCGCGGCTCGCTCGAGCCTTTGATGATGAACCCAGTCAGCGGTTGGCAACTGACTATCGGCAAATGGGGGGCGGTCGCGATTGTTGGCATGGGGGTAGTCGTGCTGACCATCTTCAGCTTCTTCCCTTCGCAATGGCTGATCCATAATGAAACCCTGCGTGCTGAATTCCAGTTCAATTTCAAGGATGCGATGGGCTTCTTGCTGGTCTTGTTGCCACTGGCCGCCAGCGTCGCGGCGATACAGATTGCCATTTCACTGGATTGCAAAAGCTATAAAGAAGCCCAGGTACGCAACCAGCTGGTGACCATGTTCATCCCCTTTGTATCGCTGGTACCTATCCTGTTCCCTGGTCGCGAGCCTTCCTGGTTCCAGTGGGTGCCAGTGCTGTCACAAAACCAGATGATGAACCAGGTGTTGAAAGGTGAAACCCTGAGTGTCGCCGCAGTTGGCATCGCCTTTCTGGTTTGCGCCCTGATGAGCCTGGTCAGCCTGGCGTATATCTCTCAAAAAATGCGCAGGGTAGTGATGCATTAAAACTGGCAGATCAGGTGACTGATCAAAGGTTCTGTTCATTCAGCAGGTCACACAGCCGACAACAAAAAAGCGCACAATGTGCGCTTTTTTGTTGTTCACTTCGCTTACTTCATTTGCTTACCTGGCTTGCATATTCGCCGATTTGAGCAATTTGATATTGCGCCATGGCTGCATGCTCTTGTCTCGTATAGGTGAACCTTCCAGCGGTGGTGGTGCAGGGCTGAAGCCTGCGGCTGGGCAGGAACCTGTGCTGGCATAGGTCAGCGCAGCAGACAGGCGTGATTCGCTTTGATTGCCCAGATCATGATTCAAGTCATCAGATACTTTGCACAAGGGTGAGAAACCATTCGTGAAGTCGCCCTGACCTGCTGCATTGACGCCAGCAAACTGAATCGCAAAGTAGGCTGTCTTACAGTTATTGGTCTGGACGAAGCCATAAGGCTTGCCGCAGGTAGTATCACCAATCAAAATGACTTGCATGAAAGGTTTCAGACCATTGATGATGGATTCGCTGGCTGAGCAGGTACCACTGCCAGTCAGGATGAACACCCGTGGCAGGTTCAGTTGCGGCAAGAAGCGGTTGTTGGTATCCGTGTCATAGAAGTAAGAAACATTATCTGCTGTCAGGTCGGTATGCTTGTCGTTGAACTGCAATTGTTCAAACACTTTATTAACAACCTTGGAACCGGCAATCATGGTCGATAATTCATTGGCGATATACAGGTAGCCACCGCCGTTGTAGCGCAGATCAAGTACCAGGTCATCAACACGTGCATTCTGGAACTTGCGCATCGCGGTTACCAGCGGTGCCTCTGCCGTGCGGATGTGGTCGGTGAAGACCATATAGCCTATCTTCTTGCCATTTACATTCAGTATCTGGTCTTGCAGTACGGGTGCTGTTGTGACGGTGGTGGATGTCATGCTCACCAGGCGGCTGCTTGGTGCATTGGTATCCTGCACCCTGAAACTATGGGTTTCAGCTTTTAGTGGGAACAGGGCATTGTATTGCGTATCATTCAGTGAGCCGCCCAGATCCGTGTTATCTACACTAACCAGTGTGGTGCCGCGTTTGAGTTGTGCAATGTCAGCAGGCGAGCCAGGCTGCACGTAGCGCACCCGTATCTTGCTGCCTTCACGCACCAGGCTATAGCCATAACTGACATCTTCACCAGACTGGAAATAATCATCGATGCTGCCCTGTGCATCAGTGAAGCTGAACCTGTCCTTGGATTTAACGATCAGTGCATCAAAATAACTGGCGGGTGTGCTGTAGTTGGCGGCAGGTACATTGACGATGTCGCGGTACCAAAGATAGACATCATCAAGGTGGGCACGTACCCAGCTCTTTTCGCCATTCGGTGTACAGATATTCGCCAGGCTGTCGGGTGAACCATAGATGCCTGTCGTACCAGGGACGATAAGTGAAGAGTTAATCGGGTTGCCACTGACACCGATGAGGTCACGGGCAGCCGAGGTGGAGGTGCTGGTGACTGCGGCGGCAATCGCCATGGTCTTGGTGATATTGTCATCCAGAGTCAGATAACTCAGGCCTTGTTGTACCGCAAAATAATTGGCGATATCAAGTTTGTTGTTCAGCAGACTGGTGACCCAGCCCCAGGTGGCGTCATTTGCGTATTCGCGGGCCGATACCAGGATAGCCCTGACCATGCTGCCCTTGGGCGTGCCGTTTTTGAGCTGGCTGGACCAGTAATCGATTTCTGCCGCATTTGGTGCAGTGGTGCCGGTACGGCCAAGCACGTTTTTATAAATGATGCGGATAAAGTCGTCATTGCTCATGCTGCTGGAATACCCGGTCAGGGCAGGAGACTGTAGTGCAACCAGGTAAAAACTTTCGGCAATCTGGGCTTCGGTCATGCCTGCCTGTACCTGGTCTATCCAGTAAGCCAGACCGTCGGCATCGGGCACGCGGTTAAAGAAGGCTACGTACAGGTCAATCAGATTGTTCAGGCTGGCAACAGAGAGTGCTGCAGCCTTGTCGCCTACGCGCAGATTGACGCGAAAATCACTGAATTGCAGAGTCGTCGCCGTTACAGGTGCAGTGACTGGTGCGGTACCGCCGAGGGTATCGACAATCACATAAGTGGACCCTTGCCTTGTAATGGTATAGTTTTGGCGCTTGCCAGTGAAACTCAGGACATCGGCGGCTGTTGCTGCCTGTATGACTGGAACTGGTGACAATGGTGGCACGGCGGCTGCCTGTTTGGCATCCTGGTTACTGCCGCCACCACAGGCAGCGAGGATCAGGCTCACTGCTGACAAGGCGAACAGATTTTTACTGCTAGGCTTAAAACGCAACATGGTGATTCCACTATCTGATGACGAACGTCGATTCTAGAAGAAATAGGTAGAATGTCAATTCGAATTGAAAAATTTTGTTAAAAACCTGCTTACCCCCACATCATATATTACTCCACATGGTTTTTACGTATGAAAACACGCTGCAATTGGGCTAACCCCTCTAACCCCCTGTACCTGCACTATCATGATCATGAATGGGGTGTGCCCTGTCACGATGAAGTGCGTCTGTTTGAAATGCTCAATCTTGAAGGCGCACAAGCCGGTCTCAGTTGGGAAACCATACTCAACAAGCGCGAAAATTATCGCCTTGCTTTTGACAATTGGGATGCCAAAAAAATCGCTGCCTATGATGATGAAAAAGTCGCTTCACTGCTGGCCAATGCCGGCATCGTCAGGAACCGTTTAAAAGTCGCTGCGGCCATCACCAATGCCAAGGCTTACCTGCGTTTGTGTGAAGAGCAAGGCAGCCTGGATGCTTATCTGTGGGCCTTTGTGAATGGCAAGCCCATCGTCAATAGCGGTGAACGTATTATTACGACAGATTTGTCGGACCGTATTTCCAAGGATTTGCTCAAGCGTGGCTTCAAATTTGTTGGCTCGACGATTATCTATGCGTATATGCAGGCAATAGGCATGGTGAATGACCATGCCGTTGACTGTGCCTGGCGCAAAATCAAAGGCAAGAAATGATGGATAGCTTGTGCAAGCTCAGTACGCAATACCCCGAAAAACTGATGGCATACTGATGGCATTTGTATAAGCAGACAAGCTCTGTTATCGTTTGGCATCTCGTAGAAATAGTGAAAAAAATGAAGCAAATTGTTCTCAAGCCAGTTTTCCTGGCAGCTTGCCTGACACTGACATTTGCCACTACTGTCGCCCATGCCGAAATTTATAAATGGGTCGATGCCAATGGCAAGGTGCATTATTCTGAAAAAAAGGATGAGGCAGGCAGAGCCAAAGTGGAAGAAGTGAAAGTGACTTCAGGAGAGGGGAGACCTTCCGCCGCGCCGAGCTGGCAGGAACAGGAGGCTGACTTTCGCAAGCGCCAGATAGAGAAACAGGCAAAACAAACCAAAGAACCCGCAGTAAAACCTAAAGAGCCCTCGCCATTTGTTCCAGGCAATCAGCCAGAAACCAATGAATCCCGTTGTGCCCTTGCCAAGGGTATTTTGAGCGGCAAGGTGATTCATGGTGGCAATATCAAAACCGACGCAAACGACAAGGCAATTGCCGAGAGGGATGTGAGTACCTATTGTCGTTAGGAATTCATGCAAATAAAAACACAAAAAGGCCATACAACTGAGTTTTCAGTTTTTGGCATGCAGTAATATTGATTGGAGAGGGAATATGGCGTCATCATGGGACGGACCAGGACCGAAACGCAAACTTGAAGACATGCACCGCTATAGTTGCTATCTGTACGGCCTGGTAACAATTTTTTTTGCGCTCGGCATATTCGCCACGGGAGGTCAGTCGATTCCACATATTGCGCTGTTTATCCTTACGGCGACTTTATCTTTTGCGCATTTCAAATTGAGCGCTGCGGTTGAGCAAGACAAGACATGGAGCCGCAGTGCATCCATGGCTTTGGCCTTTCCATTACTTTTGGGTTTTCCCATCGGCACTTACATGGGTGTCACTATCCTCATCAATGCCGTCAGGTATGAGCCTTAGTAAACACCGGCCTGAGGTCTGAGTTAGATGGAGCGCGATGGTCAGCCTGCAAGGCAATAATACTTATGCCTGCTTGATATTACTCGGCTGCTGCGCCAATGACTGTAAAGGTGACGGCGTTGTCGTTACAATATCCCGCAATTCTGGTGGCACGGCAACCCGCACAGGCTTGCTGTGCATATTGGTGGCTGACAAGACATTGCCCTGAACTTCCGGGCTGGCATTCCAGACCGGGTCGTCTATACTTTCAAAGACAGACTTCAATTGCTGGCCCCAGGTATTACGTATCATCTGAAAATACTGGTTCTTTTCATCTATCGTGACGAAATGGGTGATGGCCAGTTTATTGTCTTCATACACCAGCAAATCCAGCGGCAAACCAACAGACACATTAGAACGCAGGGTAGAGTCCATCGAGATCAGCGCACACTTGGCGGCCTCATCAAGCGGCGTTGCCGGGGTGACTACGCGGTCTATTATGGGTTTGCCATACTTCGCTTCACCAATCTGGAAGTAAGTGTTTTCATTGTGTGATTCGATGAAATTACCGGCAGAATAAATCTGGAACAAACGACAGCGCTCGCCCTTGATCTGGCCACCAAAGATCAGGCTCACATTAAAGTCTATGCCAAACTCAGACAGCGACTTGGCGTCGCGGTGATAGACAGTGCGCACGGCTTCACCCAATATGCGGGCTGCCTCATACATATTCGCCGCAGTCCAGATACTGTTGCCGTTGGCATCCACATGATCAGACACCAGTTGACGTATCGATTGTGAAATCGACAAGTTACCAGCTGTCATCAGCACCATGGTGCGGTCGCCAGGGTTCTCAAACACCGACATCTTGCGGAAGGTGCCTACCTGATCCACGCCTGCATTGGTGCGTGAGTCGGAGAGAAACACCAGCCCGGCGTCCAGGCGCATGCCAATACAGTAAGTCATAGTGCAGAGTTTTGATCCATAGAAACTAGAATTCTACCCGAAACCGGAGCATTGAAATACGCTTGTCACATTTGTATGCAATGCCTGTAACAATTGAACAGGGCCCAAATCATGGACACATTCGTGGACAATTCGTGGACACGCTCATGGTCGTATGCATGAACGTATTCATACCTTATCGCGGCGTTACCTGCACCGTTACACTCAAGGTTTCCAGCCCGCCGCCACGGCGCACGCCGCGTACCGGCGCTGCTGAATCATAATCGCGCCCTATGGCCAGGCGGCAATAAGAATCGGTCATCAAAACGGCATGCGTGGCATCCACGCTGACCCAGCCGCTATAGTCGGCATCTTCTACCCACACATCGACCCAGGCATGGCTGTCGGCATGGCCAGTGGATTCCGGGTCAATATAACCAGAAACGTAGCGTGCCGGTATGCCACGAGCATGGCAGCAGGCCAGCATGATGTGGGCATGGTCCTGGCAGACGCCTCGGCCCAGCAACAGGGCATCGCTGGCACTGGTTGTGACGATGGTTGCACCAGTCTGGTACTCGACTGCACCACGAATGTGCGTCGCCAGATTAAGCAGTGCAGCCGTGCTGGTCTTGCCGCTATCAGGCAAGTGCTTCTGCGCAAAGTCCATGATGGCTGGCACGGGTTCTGTCAGCCGTGTCGGCACGGTAAATACCAGGGGCGAAAAAGTATCCTGGTCGGTGATGCGGCCCTGGTAAGGCGTGCTCAGTTCAACCACTCCTTCGGCGATGATGGCAACCTCATGATGCTGGCCAGTAATGGTCAGGGTATGCGAAGGATTACCATAAGCATCAATGTAGGCATGGCGTTGCCCGGCCGTTTTGATCTGCCAGGAAATCGCATGCTGATGCAACTCGGCACGTGGTGTCAGGCGCAATTGCTGTATGGTGTAGGTCACCGGGGCCGAATAACGGTAGATGGTCTCGTGACGTATAAAAAGTTGCATGATATTTTTCTCAAGCCGCCAGCGGCACCAGGAAATCGCGGCTGACGCGGTTACCCAGATCAAAAATGTTTTCCAGGAAACGCGTCAGGTTGTCATGCAAACCTTCTGCCAATATCTCTTCGATGCGGGCAAATTGCAATTCTGCATGCAGCTTACCAGCAAAACGCTCAGTGTCTGCTGACACATCATTACGCACTTCCTTGAGGTTGGCTACGACTTCATCCATGCAGGCCAGCAGAGAGCGCGGCATGTCACCACGCAGCATCAGCAATTCTGCCACCCGCTCTGGCGTTATGACATCGCGATACACCTTGCGGTAAATTTCAAAACCGGATACTGAACGCAGCAGCGCTGCCCAATAATAGAAATCTCTTTGCAGACTGTCATTGCCGCGCCCACTTTCCTTGGCACCATGGAACTTCACATCCAGTATCCTTGCCGTATTGTCGGCACGTTCTATAAAGGTACCAAGGCGGATGAAATGTACCGCCTCGTCCTTGAGCATGGTGCCCAGTGTCACGCCACGTGACAGGTGAGAGCGATACTTGACCCATTCAAAAAACTGGCTGGGGTCGTTTTCCAGTATCGTGTCCGACAGCCTGTCCTGCATATCCAGCCAGGTCGCATTCTGGGTTTCCCATACCTCGGTCGTCAGCGTACCGCGCACGGCGCGGGCATTCTCACGCGCCTCCTTCAGACAGGACGCGATGGACGACGGGTTCATCGGGTCCCGGACCATGAAGTCCAGCACATCCTTTTTCGTCAGCAAACCATATTGATGGTCAAAGGCAGACTGCAATTCAGAGATGCCCAGCATGGCACGCCAGCCACGCTCAGCATCCTCAGCAGACTGTGGCAACATCGAAGTCTGGATGTTTACATCCAGCATACGGGCAGTATTTTCTGCGCGCTCGGTATAGCGCGCCATCCAGAACAAATGATCAGCGGTACGGCTCAGCATGGTATTTCTCCTGATTTAATTTTCTAATATCCAGGTATCTTTGGTCCCGCCACCCTGTGAAGAATTCACCACCAGCGAACCTTCCTGCAAGGCCACCCGCGTCAAGCCGCCAGGCACCATGGAGATCGTTTTGCCAGACAAGACAAAGGGGCGCAAATCAATATGGCGCGGGGCGATGCCGCTTTCAACAAAGGTGGGGCAGGCTGACAATGCCAGCGTAGGCTGGGCAATATAACCATCAGGCTTGGCCAGCAAACGCTGACGGAAATCTTCTATCTGTGCCTTGGTTGAAGCCGGACCCACCAGCATGCCGTAACCACCTGCACCATGTACTTCCTTGACCACCAGATCGTCCAGATTTGCCAGGGTATAAGACAGGTCATCTGGCTTGCGGCACTGGTAAGTTGGCACGTTATTCAATATCGGTTCTTCCGTCAGGTAAAACCTGATCATGTCCGGCACGAATGGGTAGATCGATTTATCATCCGCGACGCCCGTGCCTATCGCATTCGCCAGCGTTACGCGTCCAGCACGATACACCGACAGCAAGCCCGGCACACCCAGGGAAGAATCAGGCCGGAAAGCCAGCGGATCAAGAAAATCATCATCAATACGGCGGTAAATCACGTCCACCCGTTTTGGCCCACGCGTGGTGCGCATGAAGACCGCATTGTCATTGACAAACAAGTCCTTGCCTTCTACCAGCTCAACACCCATCTGCTGAGCGAGGAAGGCATGTTCGAAATAAGCCGAGTTATACATGCCCGGCGTCATGACTACCACGGTAGGGTTATCCACACCCATGGGCGCGACAGAGCGCAGGTTATCCAGCAACATGTCAGGATAATGATCAACCGGCGCAATCTTGTTACGTGCAAACAGCTCAGGAAAAAGCCGCATCATCATCTTGCGGTCTTCCAGCATGTAAGACACGCCAGACGGCACCCGCAAATTATCTTCCAGTACGTAGAATTCACCCTCGCCAGCCCGCACAATATCCACACCCGCAATATGGGCATAAATATCAGAAGCGACTGAAATACCCTGCATTTCAGGGCGATATTGGGCATTTTTATAGATTTGCTCGGCAGGGATGATGCCCGCCTTGATGATATTCTGGTCGTGATAAATATCATGAATAAACATGTTCAGCGCCTGCACCCGCTGCGCCAGGCCCTTTTGCAGCTGCGCCCATTCACCCGCATGAATAATGCGCGGGATAATGTCAAACGGGATCAGCCGCTCAGTACCCGCATCGTCGCCATACACCGCAAAGGTAATGCCCACCCGTCGAAAGCTCAGGTCAGCCTCGGCCCGCTTGCGTTTCAATCGTTCGGCAGGCTGTTGTGCCAGCCAGTTGCAAAACTCACGGTAATGTTCCCGCGTCAATTCTCCGCCCGCGCCACCATTTACAGCGGCATCATAGGCATGCATTTCATTGAAAAACTTGGCCATGTTCTAGTCTCGTGGTTACGGTTCCAATACAGCATATCAAGAAACGTGCCAGATAACACTGTGGCTAACCGTAGCGTGGTTTTTTTGTTGCGATCAAGCGGTGACGTTTGCATGTGTCTTGCTTTCGCACGCTGGTAAGCTGGTTTAGCTGACAATAGTACAATACTTATTTTTATCATGGTTCAACCTATATACTGGGACAACAAACATGGGAACATACATTAGCGTAAGAGGCTGGATCGCATGTCATGAAGAGAGTGTTCCTCAAATCAAGGAAGTCATTTCATCTTTCATTGCCAGAGCAGAGGACTACGGATTTGACGCTGAGCTTGCCGAAATGTATAACCAGGGATGGGTGATTCCAGATACGCATATCAATTGGACGCATTATATTTTTTACGGTGCGGATATCCGCATTCAGCGTCTAGGCTACATACGAGATCAATTAAAAACGCTGTCGAAAGAAATAAAATATTCAGAAGACGAGATAAGTATCAATCTGACAGGGATATTTCACGCAGACCATGAAGATGGGACTGAGAGCTATGTCTGGAAATTAGCTGATGGTGAGTTTCATGAGGAAAAACAAATAATTGCACTGTCGCCTTATGGCGATCCTAGTTGAAAGAGCGGAGATATTTACCTGTCCAGATATTTCATCGCGACTACAAATACTGGGCTCAATTAAGAAAATCACATTCAAATTCTTGCGTCTTTAAATAATATGACTAATCAAAAGTGCCTTGATTTTATTAAATGGTTTGATGATGTGTTAAATGATAAACCTGCAATGCTAGGCTCAGTTTCGGACATTTCAGCAATGCTTTATGTCGTGGATAACATAAAGCATATATTGTTGTTTGATGAGAGATTGCCGCAGCAATTGTCTTGGAATGAATTTCTGGTTGATAGAAAATTAGTTCAAGATATGAAGCCAATCCCGGTTGAAGAGAATTGGGATCTTGAAAGCTTCGTTAAACTAAGACATCAATATTTGAAATGGATAGAAGATTGGCGTGCTGAAAGTCGGTAAATATAGTGTACATGCCTGATGCATATTGCTGGCCAGAGTACTGGTCGATACGATAGATAGCTCTGGCAGCCAGAATTCTAATCAGGCTGCCAAAGCCAAAATGGCAAACCAGATTCAGAAACTATGCTCCAGCGCCGGGAAAGATTTATCCTTTACCGCTGCCACATAAGCCTGTACCGCGGCATCAATACTGGTCTGGCCTTCCATGAAGTTTTTCACGAAGCGGGCTTTGCGGCCAGGGAACACGCCCAGCAGGTCGTGCATGACGAGTACCTGGCCTGAGCAATCGACGCCTGCGCCTATGCCTATGGTGGGGATGTGCAGGGAATCTGTGACGTCCTTGCCCAGGCTGGCAGGTATCGCTTCCAGCACCAGCAACGTTGCACCGGCTTCCTGTACGGCCAGGGCTTCAGCTTTGAGCAGGTTGGCGGAGGCGTCGGTCTTGCCTTGTACCTTGTAGCCACCTAGCTGATGCACGGATTGTGGTGTCAGCCCCAGGTGGGCGCAGACCGGTATCGCGCGTTCTGTCAGGAACTTGATGGTCGGTGCCAGCCAGTGGCCGCCTTCGAGCTTGACCATCTGTGCGCCCGCCTGCATCAGTTGCACGGCGTTGTTGAAAGCGGCTTCCGGTGTCGCATACGTGCCAAAGGGCATGTCGGCCACGACCAGTGCCTTCTGGTTACCGCGTGCTACTGCCGCAGTGTGATAGGCCACATCTTGCAGTGTCACTGGCAGGGTGGAGTCATGTCCCTGGCATACCATGCCAAGGGAATCACCGATGAGCAAAATCTCGACGCCGCAACGGTCCATGAGGGAAGCGAAGCTGGCATCGTACGCGGTGAGCATGGTGATTTTTTCACCCTTTTCACGCATTGCGATCAAGCCAGGAATGCTTACTGCTTTACGGTCTTGCAAATATTCAGCCATTCTTTTTCTCCAGAGGTGATGCTGTCATTTGGTTTTTTTTGACAGCGATTTTGTCTCCACCTACATCCTCAAATTTATTTTTTGTATTCTTTATTGTGCTTGCTTCTTGAATTCTATTGCTGTTGATCGACCAGGCCGGGTGTCGTCCCGGCGGCCGAAATACTTTCTTTGCTTCGCCAAAGAAAGTATTCAAAGAAAGGCGACCGCAGACTCGCTCCCTGCGGGAGTACCCATTTATGCAGCGCAAAAAATGGGAAATGTCCGCAACTCGCTTTGCTCAAACATCGGCCATTTCTTATCCATTTTCTGCGCTACACAAATGGCTTCGTCCCAAGCGGATGAAGGTCAAAAACAACAGCAGCGTCAAAAGCAACTGCAAATTCAAAAGCAACTGCAAATTCAAAAGCAACTACAAATTCAAAAGCAACTACAAATTCAAAAGCAACATCAAAAGTAGAACATGGATTGATTTACCATTTGTCCAGTTTTGATCTACTTATTGTTTTAACTTCTAAAGATAAAATAAACTGCGCCCACTAAACACAAGCCTGCCCACACATAATCAAGCTTGAATGGCTGGCCCATATAAAACATGGCAAAGGGCACGAAGACGATCAGGGTCAGGGCTTCCTGTAATATCTTTAGCTGGGCCAGACTGTAGGCAGTGTAGCCTATTCTGTTGGCGGGCACTTGCAGCAGGTATTCGAACAGGGCGATGCCCCAGCTGATAAAGGCGGCTACCCACCAGGCTTTGCTGGACAGGCTTTTCAGATGGCCATACCAGGCTACCGTCATGAAGACGTTGGAGAGTATCAGCAAGCCTGTGGTTTGCACAATGATGGGGATTTGCATAGGGCCTCGCTTATCGCCTGGTCAGGCGTTCAGGTAATGGGTAATTCTTGTATGCGTTGCTTAGCCACCGCGGCGACATAGTCTTGTGCGCGGCCTTTGCCGGGGATGTTGATATCGGCAGACAGTAGCAGCAGGGGCAGCAGCACAAAAGCGCGTTCTGTCATGCGCGGATGGGGGATTTGCAAGTCGGTCGTATTGATTTCTTCATCGCCATACAAGAGCAAATCCAGGTCCAGGGTACGTGGTGCATTGCGGTAGGGGCGCTCGCGGCCGTGCGCCAGTTCTATGGCTTGAAGGTGTTGCAGCAAGTCGGCGGCACTCAGGCTGGTCGAGAGTTCAGCGACTGCATTGACGTAATCGTCACCGCTAGAATCTATGGGTGCACTGCCAAACAGGGCAGACCGCGCCACGAGAGTGGTGTCTGGCAATTGCGCCAGCGCGGCGATCGCTTTGCTGACGGTGGCCGCGGCGTCACCGAGGTTGGCACCTATGCCGATAAAAACCTGCAAATTTACTTGCATGCTCATTCGGCTGCAGCGGCTGCTTTGCGTGGGGCGCGGCGGCGGGGCTTGCGTTTTTTTGCGCCAGCTTCGGCTGTCTTGGGTTTGCTGTTGATCAGTTGCTCACGTTCAGCGCTGTCGCCTTCCATGAAGTCTGTCCACCATTCACCGATTTCTTCATCGATCTCGCCCGAGGCGCAACGCAGCAGCAAGAAGTCATAACCTGCGCGCAGGCGCGGATGTTCGAGCACTTTGTAGGGGGTTTTGCCTGCGCGTTTTTCAAAGCGGGGTTGCATGGCCCAGATGTCGCGCATGTCGGAGCCTATCTTGCGTTGTATCGCCAGGGCATCGGTTTGTGTATTCAAGACATCATCGGCTGCCAGGTGCAGGGCAGGGATGGGGAATTCGCCAGCGGCTTTATAGGCTTCCCATTTTTCCACGACCTGGTGCCATAACAGGGATGCAAACAAAAAGCCTGGTGAAACTGGCTTGCCTTGTTGTACGCGTGCATCGGTATTGGCCAGCGCCAGGGTGACAAATTTTTCGCCCAGGGGTTGCTCCAGCACCACGTCCAGCAAGGGCATCAGGCCATGGTGCAGACCTTCTTTGCGCAGTTGCTGCAGGCATGCCATGGCATGGCCGCTAGTCAGCAGCTTAAGAGTTTCATCAAAGACGCGCGCTGCAGGCACATTGTTGATCAGCGGCGCCATGACCGCGATGGGTGCGCGGGTGGCGGCATCTATCGTGAAGTTCAGTTTTGCGGCAAAGCGCACTACGCGTAGCATGCGTACCGGGTCTTCGCGGTAACGGGCTTCTGGCACGCCGATGATGCGCAGGGTTTTCTTTTTGATGTCTTTCATGCCGCCGTGATAGTCGAGCACTATCTGGGATGCCGGGTCGTAGTACATGGCATTCACGGTAAAGTCGCGGCGGGCGGCATCTTCATATTGTTCGCCAAAGGTATTGTCGCGCAGCACGCGGCCATGTTCATCCTTGGGCGCACCATCGGTTGCAGACCCGCGGAAGGTGGTCACTTCAAGCAAGTCCTGCCCAAACATGACATGCACGATCTGGAAGCGGCGGCCTATGATAAAGGCGCGGCGGAACAGGCGCTTGACCTGTTCAGGCGTGGCATTGGTGGCAATGTCGAAGTCCTTGGGTTTGACACCCGTCAGCAAGTCGCGCACTGCACCACCGACGACAAAGGCCTTGAAGCCATTCTCTTGCAGGGTCTGGGTGATGCGTATGGCATTCGCGGACACCATTTGCGGGTCTATGCCATGGTCTTTATGATTCAGCACAGTTGGCTTTTGGTTGGCGCTGGCGGCATCGCTCTTGTTTTTTACGCCCAGTATTTTGCGAATAAATTTCTTGATCATTGCTTGTCAAACAGGTGAAGTTGAGGCCAACCTTTTGCCAGTGCATGGGCACTTAATTTGGCATTGGGATTGGTTGCGACAGGATGGCTGACGCGTTCCAGCAGCGGTATATCATTTTGCGAATCGCTGTAAAAATAACTATGGTGAAAGTCGCTAAGCTGCCTCAGCGGTGTCACGTCTTGCTTTACCAGCCAGTCTTGCAGATGTACGACCTTGCCAGGGCCTGAGCTGGGCACACCCAGCAGCTTGCCGGTGATGTTGCCTGCAGCATCCAGCTCAGGTTCTGCCGCCATCAAATGCTGTACACCCAGCGCAACGGCGATGGGGGCTGTTACAAAACGGTTGGTGGCAGTGATGATGGCGATCAGGTCGTCCTGGTCCTGGTGCTTCTTGATCAGGTCGTAGGCAGCAGGCAACAGCGCAGGATTGATGACTTCCTGCATGAATTGTTGGTGTAAGTCATCCAGTTTGGTACGCGGGAATTGCGCCAGTGTACCAAGCGCAAATTCCAGGTACTCAACCGGGTCCAGCGTGCCAGCCTGGTATTGCGTAAAAAACTCTGCATTGCGGCGGGCAAATTCGTCGGCATCAACAGCACCGACGCGACACAGGAACTGGCCCCATTCAAAATCAGAATCGATGGGGATCAGGGTGTGGTCAAGATCAAATAAGGCGATATTGCGCATACTATTCTGTCGTGTTTTCAGGGTCCTGCTGTTGCTGCAACATCAGTTCGCGCAGCAGAGGCAGGGTGATGGGGCGCTTGGTCACCAAAGAATAATGGTCCAGCTGGTCGAGGATATTGCTTAGCGTACTCATATCACGACGGTAATGGGTAATCAGATAGGGTAACACGCCGGGGGATATCTGTATGCCGCGCGCCTGGGCCGCTTTTTCCAGAGCAGCTATCTTGTCTTCGTCAGTCAGGCCATGTACCTGGTAGATCAGGCCCCAGCCAAAGCGGGTGCGCAAGTCGTCACGTACATTCAAAATCATCGGCGGGCGGTTGCCTGCGCCAATCAAAAAACCGCCACGTGCACGTGCTTCATTGAACAGATTGAAGGCGGCAATCTGGTTCAGCGGCGACAATTGGTCGCAATCGTCGAGCAGGTAGAGGCTGACACCGTCAGTAAAGTCAAAGGCAGATTCTGGCGCGTCAGCCGGGATATAGCGGGCGGTGGTATCTGCTGCCAGTGCATGCAGCAAATGCGTCTTGCCCGCCCCTGGCTCACCCCAGATATACACAGAGCGCTCGCCATACTGACTGGTAATGCGCTGGTCAAACATGCCCAGCAATTGTGCCAGCTCAGCATTTTGCCCCACCACAAAGGTGGCGAGGGACGGCAGCTTTTGCGCGTCCAGGTCGAGTAATAATTGCCTCATGTCTGGCTATAAAAAGGACTGTTCAGGTAAGACGTGCGTATATGTTTGACGGCGACCGAGATAACGGCGGATGCTGGCAGCGCAATCAGGATGCCGATAAAACCAAATAACTCTCCGAATGCCATCAAGGCGAAAATCACCGTCAACGGGTGCAGGCCTATACGCTCGCCCACCAGGCGTGGTGTCAGGTAAAACGATTCTACAACCTGGCCTATGCCGTAGATGATGGCGACCGATATCAGGCCACTAAATCCATCAAATTGCAGAATAGCACCGATCACTGCCAATACCAGTCCCAATCCAAAACCCAGGTAAGGGATGAACACCAAAAAGCCAGTGATAATGCCCACTGGCAAAGCCAGGTCAAAGCGGGCAATGCTCAGTGCCACCGAGTAATACACAGCCAGCACGATCATCACCAGGATTTGCCCGCGCAGATATTGCGCCAGGATATCATCGACTTCTTCAACCGCATGGGCCACGTTATTGACAAAGCGGCGCGGGATAAAGTGGCTCAGGCGCTTGATCAGTGAATGCCAGTCCATCAACAGATAAAACAAGACGATAGGGATTAGCAACAAATTGGCAACCATGCCCAGAACGGCAGTACCACCGACACGGACAGAATTGAGCACGGCCTTGCCTATGGCTTCGCCACTGGTGGATATTTGCTCCGTCAGCAAAGACTTGATGCCATTGCTGTCGAGACGTACCTTGATACCAAATTCATTGAGCAGGGGCGACAGTATTTCATCGAGCTTATTAAAGAAGCGCGGTATCTGATCTTGTAATTGAGGCAATTCTTTTTGCAAAATAGGGATCATGATCAGTAACATCGCCAGCACAGCAGCTATCAAAATCACAATGACCAGGGTGGCAGCAACCGAGCGCGGCAGGCCAAATTTCTTGATACGCAGGGCGCACAGCTTATCGACCCAGGGTGTCAGCACATAAGACAATATGCTGGCGACGATAAAAGGCATCAGCACCGGGCCCAGCAGCGACAGCAAGCTCAGTAGCGCAATTGCCACGGCCAGCCACAGCATGGATTGTTTTTGCTCCGACGTAAAAGAAAATGGCATGTTTTTGGCTAAATAGTAGTCAAGAAGTTATCGAATTTGCTGCCTGGCCCAAAATACAGCGTATTTGCGGTCAATATACGCGGTCAATTTGTTAAAATAGCGGTTTTGCCGGACTTTTCTGGCAATTTCTCTATTTTACCGCCTCCTGCCCCTATTGCCGAATATCATGAGCACTTCTACCCCTGTTTCTCTCTCTTACGCCGACGCTGGTGTCGATATGGTTGCCGGCGATGCGCTGGTTGATGCCATCAAACCCTTTGCCAAGCGCACCATGCGCGAAGGTGTCATGGCGGGCATAGGCGGTTTTGGCGCCATGTTTGAAGTCAGCAAAAAATACAAGGAACCTGTCCTGGTCTCCGGCACCGATGGCGTCGGCACCAAGTTGAAACTGGCTTTCCACCTCAACAAACATGACACCGTTGGTATCGACCTGGTCGCCATGAGTGTCAATGACATCCTGGTACAAGGCGCAGAGCCGCTGTTCTTCCTCGACTATTTTGCCTGCGGCAAGCTTGATGTTGCCACGGCAACTGATGTCATCAAGGGCGTGGCCTTTGGTTGCGAACAGGCTGGTTGCGCCCTGATTGGTGGCGAAACTGCTGAAATGCCATCCATGTATCCCGATGGCGAATACGACCTGGCTGGCTTTGCTGTCGGCGCGGTCGAAAAATCCAAAATTATTGATGGCAGCAAGATACAACCTGGCGACGTCATTCTCGGCCTGGCATCGTCTGGCATCCACTCCAATGGTTTCTCGCTGGTGCGCAAGATCATCGAAGTCGCAAAGCCAGACCTGAATGCTGATTTTCATGGCCGCAGCCTCGGTGACGCCCTGATGGCACCAACCCGTATCTACGTCAAACCTTTACTGGCATTGATGGAATCCCTGGAAGTCAAAGGCATGGCCCACATCACTGGTGGCGGCCTGGTGGAAAACGTCCCGCGTGTATTGGGCGACAAACTGACCGCTGTCCTGCATAAAGACGCATGGACACTGCCACCCCTGTTCACCTGGCTGCAGCAACACGGCGGCGTGGCAGATGCAGAAATGCACCGCGTCTTCAACTGCGGTATAGGCATGGTGGTCATCGTTGCTGCTGAACTGGCTGATGCAGCCCTGGCACAACTGACTGCTGCTGGTGAAACAGTCTATAAAATCGGTGAAATCCGTGCCCGTGAAGGTGATGAGCATCAGACTATCGTTGTTTGATGGCGCGAGTCTGAGCCGGGTGAGTTGATTCAGCCGCTTTGAGAATGTACAAAAACCCAGTCATGTTTGACTGGGTTTTTTTATTTGTTCGTTCATTATGGGTATTTGACCTTGCCCGACGCTGAGCCTCTGGGCATGTCTTAACGCACCGATTTCAATATAGGCATGTCGGAGCAGGCATAGCCATATCATTCATATCCTTGCTTGTTAAAACAGCTTAGCGCGCATTGTGCTCACTGTTAGAATTCTCAGGCAGTCCAGGCATACTTCAGCGTTGCTTCATTTAAGCGTACACGGCGAATTAATGCGCTTTATTGCCTGGGCTTGCACCTTCTTTGCCATTTGCCTTGGCGTGGCTTCACGGGCGTAACTTGGCACACTTGCATCTGGCAAGCTGACATGGGCCGCGCGTCATGGTGAATTTCAAAAAATCCTCACTACGTCTCAATTGATGGTGGCAAATAATAATCATTTATCTTTATTGCCAAATAATAATCCTGTATATTTGCTTGCAAATTCCCCGTAAGACCTCCCTCCAGAAAGGATACCTGTATGCACCATGCATTGCGTAGTTCTTTGTTTCTGCTGGCTTTGATTGGTGGCCAGGCTGTTGCCTCGACGAGTCATTCTTTGGGTATAGAGCGCAAGCAGTATGGCGAGTCGATTGCCTATGACATGAATGCAGCAGGGCAGGTGGCTGCCGTCATCAAGGAAAAAGACGGCACACCTCACGCCGTGTTCTTTGAAAAGGGTAAGCTCGTCAAGCTGGAGTTGCCGGGCGAAACCGAGAGCGAAGCCAAGCGCATCAATGACAAGGGTGAGATCGTCGGTTCTTCAAAAAAAGGGGAAATATGGCGCGCATTCATTCGCACCCGCGATCATGGCACCCACGACCTGGGCACCCTGGGTGGCCCGAATAGTTATGGTGCTGCACTCAATCAGACTGGCCAGGCTGCTGGGTTCTCTGATACACCTGAACGTGACTGGCATGCCTTTCTATATACCCCAGGTGAACCACTGAAAGACCTGGGTACCCTGGGTGGCAGGGTTAGTTATGCGAGCGGCATCAACAACCAGGGGCAGGTAGTTGGTTCTTCCATGATCACCGATGGCACGCGCCGGGCATTCCTCTATGATGCTGCCAGCGGCATGAGGGACCTGGGCACTTTGGGTGGCCGCACCAGTTCAGCAACGGCTATCAACGACCATGGCATCGTCGTGGGCGCTTCGGAAATGAAAGACCGCCGCTGGCATGCCTTCATGCACGATGGCAAGCAGATGATAGACCTCGGTGCCAAAATCGGCTTTGGCGACAGCTTTGCCACCGGCATCAATAACGAAGGCCATGTCGTTGGCGTAGTTGATACTGCAGACTTGCGCCTTTCCTTTATCTGGCGCGACAATAAAATGACGCTGCACGCGGCCGGTAAAAGCCTGTACCTGACCAATGCCATCAACGATGGTGGCCAGGTCATAGGCGCAAGTTATGACCGTGGCCTGTATGCCGCTACCATGCCTTCGAATGCCATTCCTTTCGTGGATATGGGTGGCAATAAAATCCTCGGTTTTAATGTAGTCATGCTATTGCTGGCCCTGACTATCGCGATTTTCCGCAAGCGCCTGAAGGGCTTGTTTTTTGAGAGCAAATTGTTTTTCAGAACCTGATGCTCTTTAATTACCGGGCCTGACTAAAATATGTAATACTCTTATGGCAAGTATTTTTGTGCTTATCAGGGGCGGCACATCGTGGCAATGAAGCGTCAAAATCCTGGTAAATTTCATGACAATTTCATCTATCCATCAAACGTATGCAAGCCAGATACAAATTCATCTTCATCTTGACCGCAGCTTTGAGCACAGGCCTTTCATTTCCAGCATATGGCAGGGCTGTACCAGCGCGTAGTGCCGAATATAGTAAGTGCATGGAAAAATCAGAGGGGGTAGATCCAGCCATGCTTGATTGCACCTCTGCTGAATACGGCCGTGTCGATAAACGTCTCAATAATGCCTATAAAAAATTGATGGGTAAACTGAAGGCAGAGCGAAAAAAGGAGTTACAGGAAGTGCAGCGTTTGTGGCTGAAATTCACAGATGCCAATTGTCAATTCTATTATGATCCTGACGGTGGTACATCTGCCAGATTAAGCTCGAATGAATGCAGTGTAACTGCCAGAATATTGAGAGCTGAAGAGCTTGAGATGCTCACGCCAGACCAGTGAACTATGGCAGTCTGTACAGTGTTAAGACTACAGAGTAAGCATAACAGGCTGCCTGCTCACATCACCATGGTGCGGATAGCAAACCTGTCCGCACTGTGAAATGCTGAGTTTATCAAAAGCAGTACATGTCCCTGATCCAAATTTCGTACCAGGCACCTGTGAACGGATGGCTGGCGCTGACACTCACTCTTGATGGCAAGCCCATTGAGATTGATGCTTCAGATGTTCCCAATAATCCTGTTGAAGAACTTGCTGCCGCTATTCAAAGCGCGGCGAGTGGCCTTGATGCGTCCGTTTGGTGGAACCTTGAGCCAGCCGGATACTTCATGTACTTTGAGCGAGTTTTGGCAGAGGTGAGGCTGAGGATAGAATATGCTGGTGACGGCAAGCGCAGCCATGCGAAAGAAGTCGCTATCATTCAGGGAAGTAATGCCCAGATATTGAAACCCTTCTGGCGATTCCTGCGCGAGTTTCAATCACATTCTTATGGTGAACCGCACTGGCCTGATGTGGATTATGAGCGCATCCAGGAAATCAAAACTTTATTGGAAAGTAATTGAACGTACATGACACCATGACTACGCCGGACGATCATTGGGAGGAAAGACTGGCGGCTCTGTGGGCAGAATTTGACGCGACAGAAGCACAAACCTTCATCGCCCGCATGGATGCACTGGCTGCAAAGTTGCCACCTGATGCCGCTGTTGGACTATTTGAACGCGGCGGCGCACGCGATACTTGCGGTTTTACTGAACTGGCAATTCCCCTGTATAAAGCTGCTCTCGAAAATGGCCTGACAGGTTTGCGACGCCGCCGGGCAAATATACAAATGGCCAGCTCCATCCGTCACCTGGGTGATCCGCAAACTGCGGCTGACTTGTTGTTTGCAGAAATGCAGCAAGGCAGTGATGAACTCGACAGTGCAGTGCGCGGCTTTCTGGCCCTGGCGCTGACTGATCTTGGGCGCGAACGCGAGGCACTTACGCTTAGCCTGACAGCGCTGGCAGAATATTTGCCGCGCTACAATCGTTCGCTGGCACGGTATGCTCAGGGGCTGGCAAAAAATACGGACGTTGCCTGATATCAGAGAAATTTTTAAATAACATGCCGACGAATAAATTAAAAACCTTGCTCGCAAGCTTGCTACTTGGCACTGCCTGCATCACTGTCTGCATCACCGCCTTTGCCGATACCAGGCTCAAAATCATCACGCAAACCGGGGCGCTGGCTTTTACTGTGGATGATGACTGGGCTGTACTGAACATGCAATCCAAACTGCCAGTGGCTGCCGCAGTTTTCCAGTTACCCAATCCGGCGGACAGGCAAACGGCTGATTCGACCAATCTCATATTGAAATTTTATGATCTCATTACTGACGCAGGGCGCACTGCCTATGATGTGCCGGTAAAACAGTATGGTAGTAGCTCACCCAAGACAGAAAATCTTGATGCATGGACTATATTCCGTCAGGAAGCCTTGCAAGGCGCGACGCGCTATACCATCCTTGATGCCAGGAGAGACCAGGTCGCAGATTCAGCAAACATAGCTGTGACGGCACGTTTAGCCTGGCCTCATCTGAAAAGCAATGCAAAAAAATATGATGCGCTGATGGAAGCCAGGTTTCGTAAATTTCTTCATTCTGTGCAAAGTGAATTGGGACCGTATAAACAGCAAGAAAATGAAGTCATAAGAAGGCCTGCGCAATAAGAACTTAAGCTCACATGAAGAGACAATAAGGAAGCGAATCTGAGATTGTTCTCCTTATTTTGTAATGCCAAATAATTGACTGTCATCGCGTCTCTGGGTTTTACAGCGGAAACATCTGAGCAGCAACCTGTTCCCAGCTATTGCGCGGCCCGTGAGCAGGCACTTGCTGCATACAAAAAGTCACATCAGAGTCAGGCCTGATCAGCATATAGGCAGTCAGTTGGCGTTGCAGTTCTGCTGCGCTGATATCTGTCATTCCACCATAAGATTGCAATAGCGCCTGGATCAGCAAGGGATTGCCTTGCGCCATGAAGATCATCGGTGTCAGGAGTTCAAACCTGTCGCTATTGCCGACGATGGCATCGCCAAAATCCAGCAGGCCTGTGAGCCTCCATTGACCCTGTTCCTGCTTTGCCATCAGGTTCCAAGGATGGATATCCATATGGATAAATCGCAAGTCACCTGCTTTGGTAAAGTCTCCCGCGGCCTCGATATAGGGCATGACTTGCGCCAGCAACGTTTCCGGCATTTTCCTGCGCTGGTGCCTGGGCATGCAATCGTTAATCAGGTTCTTTATATAGGTTGGCCAATCGACCTTGATGGCGATATTCGTATCAAACTTCACACTGCCTAGCTCACGCACGAGCTGGCCAGTCTGCAGCATGATGGATCGCTTTTGTTCGATATCCAGCGATGGCCAGATGTCCGCAAGCAAGGTGCCTTGCAAGCGGCTGAAGATCACAAATACCCAGTGATCGATTTCACCGCTGGCGATGAGCCCGGGTGTCTGCAATGACAACTTGCCTTCCAGCAGAGGTGCCACCAGAATTTCTTTGTCACCCTGACGCCGCCAGTTCGGTGGCACGAGTTTGACTATCACGCCCTCACCCAATCCAAACAAGGCATTCGCACCCAGGGGGATTTTCTCCCAAGGTTCAGCAGGCAGGTCGAATGCCTGTTGCAGGTACTTCAACACAGGCATCCAGGCTGTTAAAGGCGTATTAGCTATGAAGTCGTTACAGGCAGGATTGTCGAGATTTTGTGGCAGGCAATTGAGGATAGTGTTCATTGAACTTCATGCGAAGAAAGCGATTAGTAGTGAAGATACTGGTGCGAGTCGCATGGGGTGAATATGGCTGCATCCGCCAGCAATATAACCTGCATACATGTCTTATGCAATTTTAAGAAATCCTTTACCATGGGTTCTTAAAGGCAGTGGCTGCGATGGTGAGTATTTTGATGACCCCCACGATGTTAAAGGATGTTCATGCAAACAATGACAGAACTTGATTTTTTCTCAAAGACGATCACCGGTGTGGTGCAAAGAAGAGAGTATTCTGAACTTGAAGTAATAATGCGGGATGTTTTGCTTCAGGAAAACAAGATCATACTTTTAGCTGCATTGTCTGATCGTTTGACCAGTACTGTTTTTGTAGCATTTTTTCTATGCGGCTTGCCGAATTTACTCAAAATGCCGCTTGATGAGTACAGACATTTATATCAATTGTCAAAGGGGCGTGACATTGCAATTTATCAAATAACGCGATTTCTGATAATTCATGCCGGAGCACGGAAGCAAGTGTTGCAAAGCTTATGTTCAGAGTACAGCGAGATACAAAGCATCGATCAATTTAAGTCTTATCTTGAAGAGGTTAAGCCATTGCCACCCAATGAAAAGAAGATGTGTGAATTAACTTACCGGGATTATAAAATTTCTGCTGAAAATATTTTGAGGCTCCAGGAAAAATTTGCTACATGTGGGGGGGGGGAGCCTTGGCTACGAATTAAAAATTTAGCGCGCGTATGATTATGCTGCGCTACCAGTGCCTATGCGGGCTTTCGAAGCCTCTTCGAGATTAGGATCTATCATAGAAAATCAGACATCCTCAATGATTGGTACTTAAGATTTCAACTACACAGATTATCTGCCCATTCCGATATGGCCACATGAGGTAAATCCGGGAAGGCATCTCGTTCCCAAGTCCACGCCTTATTATGTTCAAGGCTGGTAACAATTTCAGAAAGCAGTAGCAAACATCCAAACCCATTCTCGACCAGGCAACCTGAGCTTGTAGTACCAAGGGCTGCTGCAAGCGTAAGAAAAAATTGCCGTGCCTGGTTGCTATCCCGATAGTGCAGAAGGATTGTACATTCGCATTGCAAAAGCAACTGTTTGTAATTTTCTGATGGGCGTTCCCATTGGCTTAATTCTTCAATCTCATCACGATCGTTTCCTTGATACTCGATGAGCACGTAAGATGGGCCCTTGCCACGTTGTGCGGAGAATTCATAAGGGAAATCATCAGGAAGGCGATCAATTTCCAGTGACAGGCTATTGACCAAATTTGCAAGAATCAGCTCTTTATCTACACTTGATGGGAAAAAGACAGTTATCTGTTTAGCTGCCAATTTAAATCCTTGTTTCAGCAATTATTGGAGTTAATGGGCAGCACAATGCCAAGCTGTTCTTAACTCAAGCGCCTGTGCCTGACCAGCACCTGTTCCTGCGCCTTGAAATGCGCGGCGAGTTTTTCCACCATATACACTGAGCGATGCTGACCACCGGTGCAGCCTATGGCGACCGTCAGGTAGCTGCGGTTGTCGCGTTTGAAGGCTGGCAGCCATTTGGTGATGAATTGCTCGATGTCGGCAAACATGTCATCTACCATCGGCTGTTCTTTGAGGAACTGGATCACGGGTTCATTGCGGCCTGTCAGCGGGCGCATGATGGGGTCGTAATGGGGGTTGGGCAGCATGCGGACGTCGAAGACAAAGTCGGCATCCAGCGGCACGCCTATCTTGAAGGCGAAGGATTCAAACATCAGCGTCAGCGGGGTGTGGCCTATTTCGATGACGTCCTTGACCCAGGTGCGCAATTTGTTGGCACTAAGATCGCTGGTGTCAATGACGTGGGCGACCAGTTGTATGCCTGAGAGGATTTCGCGTTCTTCTTGTATGCATTCAGTCAGGCTGAGTCTGTCGCCGGGCTCTTTGTCGAGACCAAGCCGGTGTGACAGCGGGTGGCTGCGGCGGGTTTCTGAAAAACGGGCGACCAGGGATTCTGTGCTGGCGGTCAGGAACAGGACTTTGACGTCGTGCCCTTCTGCGCGCAGTGTGCGTATGGAGTCTGGTAAATGCGTGAGTTGATTCGCGCTGCGGCTGTCGATGGCGATGGCCGCTGACGGCACGCCTTCTTTGATGAGCGTATTGACCAGATCAGCCAGCAAACTGGGCGGCAGGTTATCGACGCAATAGTAGCCTGCATCTTCAACCACATTCAGGGCTACCGATTTGCCGGAGCCGGAGATACCAGAGATAAGCAGGATTTCCATAGCGGATATCGTAGTAGGTAATTAGAGGCTGTTTTAAAATTAAGATGGCTAGGCGTCGCCGACGCAGGCAGTACTTTAGTACCGGGTATAACATTAAGGAGGCGCAACAACGCCAGGTTAATTTTACAACAGCCTCTTAGTCGCCGTTTTCCATGGCGCGGCGCTGCCGTTCCATGAAGTCTTCCAGCGTATTAATACCACGTAATTGCAGGATGGTGTTACGCACAGCAGCTTCCAGAAGTACCGCGATATTGCGGCCTGCAGCAACCGGGATCACGACTTTTCTGATAGGCAGGCCCAGCACTTCTTCAGTCTGCGAATCTATCGGCAGGCGCTCGTAATTTTCTTCTAAGGTGCTGCGGCGTACCAGATGCACGATGAGTTTCAGACGCATCTTGCGGCGCACTGCGGTTTCACCAAAGATGGTCTTGATATCGAGCAGGCCCAGGCCGCGTACTTCCAGCAGGTTTTGCAGCAGCTCGTGGCAGCGGCCTTCTATCATATTCGGGGCAATGCGCGAAAATTCGACAGCATCATCGGCCACCAGGCCGTGGCTGCGTGAAATCAATTCCAGCCCGAGCTCGCTCTTGCCCAGGCCGGATTCACCAGTGATCAACACACCTACACCCAGCACGTCCATGAAGACGCCATGCATGGTAATTTTTTGTGCGAGTTTTTTCGACAGATACACGCGCAAATAATCAATAACTTGAGCGGAAGGATAGGGCGTAGAAAACAGCGGGATATTATTGTCGTCGCAAGTCGTCAGAAATGCCGGCGGTGACTCCAGACCCTGTGCCACGATCAGGGCAGGTGGTGCACCAGCGACCAGTTCACGCATGAGGTTATTGCGCGAAGCATTTGACAGGCGGTTGTAATACGATAGTTCCTGATGCCCCAGTACCTGTATGCGGCCAGGGTGGATCAGGTTCAAATGCCCGACCTGGTCGGCAGAAGACGCAGCGTCGCCTGTGATCTGCTTGTCGGCACCAGCAAAACCCGCAAACCAGCCCAGTTGCATGGTGTCGCGGTTATCGTCGTAGATTTTTTGTACCGTGAGTTCTGTCAATGATGGCATGGCTATGTGGGTCGAATCTGACGATGTCTTGGTTGTCTGGGGTATTTTGCTTGCTTGAAGTATCAGGAAACGCAGGTAGCTTGAGCTTGGTCAGACTGCCGCAGACGAAATACGCTGCGGGCAGCCCTGTCACAATCTGTCATGCTGTGCTTGGCAGGTTCGGGCGCCAGGCCATGATTTTTTCATATATCGCAGCAGCGCTGGCTTCCGTATTGAGGCTGTCGCGGAAAGTTTCGTTTGACAGCATTTCTGCCACTTCAGACAGAATTTCCAGATGTTGTTGCGTGACATTGTCAGGCATGAGCAAGAAAATCAGCAGGCTGACTGGCTGGCTGTCTGGCGATTCAAAAGGAATAGCTTCCTTGAGCCTGACCAGGGCCGCAATCGGTGCCTTCAGGCCCTTGATGCGGCCGTGCGGAATGGCGACGCCATGGCCGAGGCCAGTGGAGCCCAGGCGTTCACGTGCAAACAGGTTATCAGAGACAACCGAGCGCGCTATGCTGCAATTATTTTCGAATAACAGCCCGGCCTGTTCAAATGCTCTTTTTTTGCTGGAGACTTCCAGATCCAGGAGTACGTTGTTCAGAGGCAGGATTTTTGCAATATTCGTCATGGTGCAAGATCGTTTTACAGCGAAATGGTGCAATGCACAAAATTAGGTTTTGACAAATTATAGGCTTCTTTTGGCAGATTTGCGCAAAACTTGACAACACTTTTAACGAACGTTGTCTCTCAGTAATTTTTCAAATTTATCAACAGGCAGGGGTTGACTGAAATAAAAGCCTTGCATCTCCTGACAACCGGAGTCGGCCAGGAAGAACATCTGGTCGGCTTTTTCCACCCCTTCGGCTGTGACACTCATGCCCAGCGCATTGGCCATGGCGATGATGGCGTGCGTCAGTACAACAGAATCGGGGTTGCCCGGGATATCGCGGATGAAAGAACGGTCTATCTTGAGGTTGTCAATAGGGAAACGTTGCAAATAAGATAGTGAAGAGAAGCCTGTCCCAAAATCATCCAGAGAAATGCTGACACCGAGTTTTTTGATCGCATCAAAGACCGGCAGCAGCAAGTCTATGTCACCCATCAGCAAGCCTTCAGTAATCTCCAGCTGCAGTGCAGATGGTGGCAAACCGATTTCTTGCAGGATTTGCTCTATATATTTAGGCAGGCCAGGGTCCTGGAATTGCTTGGGCGAGATATTCACGCTGATGACCATGTCCGGCGAATATTGCTCACGCCATAGCTGGGTTTGCAGGCAGGCCTGGCGCAAGATCCAGCGGCCCAGTGGCAGGATGAGGCCGATTTCTTCTGATATAGGGATGAATTCATTCGGTGGTACCAGGCCCACGTCTGGCATTTGCCAGCGTATCAGTGCTTCTGCACCAACGATCTGTGAGGTACTGAGACTGATCTTGGGCTGGTAATACACCAGGAATTCATTGTCAGTCAGCGCGCGGCGCAGATTGGTTTCCAGCGCATAGCGGTGCTGGGCGCGTACATTGAGTTCTGTGGTGAAGAACTGGTAGTTGTTGCGGCCCAGTTCCTTGGCATGGTACATCGCCGAATCAGCGCAGCGCAGCAGCGTAGGACCGTCTTCACCATCATGTGGATAAACGCTGATGCCGATAGAGGTACCCAGATGATATTCATTGCCCTCAATGACGAAAGGATCGCGCATGCGGGCCAGTACACGCTCCGCAAGGTCCTTGAGTTGCATGGCATCTTCAAAGGCTTCAGCAACGATGACGAATTCATCCCCACCAAGGCGGGCCAGCATATCGGTCGTACGTATGCACGAACTCAGGCGCGACGATACATCACGCAAGAGTGTATCGCCCGCCGCATGGCCAGCGGTGTCATTGACGTTCTTGAACCTGTCGAGATCAAGAAAGAGCAAGGCCAGGCGGTGCTGGGTGCGTTTGGCACCGGCCAGTGCCTTGACCAGACGCTGGTTCAGTTGATGGCGGTTCGGCAAGCCAGTCAGGGCATCGTAAGAAGCCATGAAATGTAATTGCCTTTGCGTCTCGCGCACTTCTGTGGTGTCGGTGAATGAAATCAAGACGGCAGACACACTGGCACTGCTTTTCTTGTTGATAGGCAGCACATTCACCAGCAACCAGACGATGGAGCCATCGCGCAACTCCACGCCCATCGACAAATTCAGTATCGGTGTCCTGGTACGGAACACCACTGAGGCCGGATCATCGCCCATGCGTATTGATTGTCCCTCGTCACCGAGTATGTTCTTGAAGTACCGATGACGCCTGCCTACGGTGGCGATATCTTCTATCTTCAAAATGCGCTGGGCGCTGGGGTTGCAGGTCAGGATCTGGCCGTCAGGGCCTATCACCATAATACCTTCACTGAGATTGGTGACCACGGAGCGATAGCGTTCTTCGCTTTCCTCCAGGCTTTGTTCCATGTTCTTTTTATCGATGGCCAGGCCGATGAGGTCACATGCATCCATCATCATGGCCTGCTCATCTTCATTCGGGCTGTGCACCATCTGGTGATACACATCGACCGTACCGAGCAGGGTGTTAAAGGCAGTCGTGATAGGCAAGGACCAGCATGAACGCAAGCCGTAGCGCAGCGCCGGTTCACGCAAATTTTTCCACAGCGGGCTGACTGCAATATCCTGGACTATCGTAGTGCGCTGGTAATAAATCGCAGCAGAGGCTGAGCCCGAACTGGTATCGACCGGCAGATTACCGAGCAAGGCGCAAAAACCATCTGGCAGCGAAGGGCCGGCACCAAAACTCAATTGCTGGCTACTGGCGTCATACAGCGTGATGGCGCACAAGGCACCATTGTCGAGCAAGCGTTCCATGCGGTCGCAGACGTCTTCCAGAATATCAGTCAGCGGTTTGTCGAGCGCGATCATCTCGAGAATTTCTTTCTCGTGATGCAGGGCTTCATGGACGCGGCTGGATTTATAACGGACTTGATCGATGAGGGGCAGGGCGGTGACGGTAGCGCTGGAACGTGAAGTGCTGCGGGGAGTGATTTCTCGCGCCGTCAGCAAGATGGCGGTTTGTTCATTGAAATTGAATTGGGTAGCGCGGACTTCTATATCAAGCAATTGACCATCAAGCCGTATGCACTGGCAGGTGTGTTTGCTTTGTGCCCCATCCTGCCGTAGTTTTTGCAGTATGGTCTTGGCACCTTCATGATGCCGCCCATGCAAAAAAGCTTCTGGCTTCAGGCCTATCAACTGCTGCGGGTCACCGGCATGCATGAGTTCTGCACCTGCCGGATTGGCATACACGAGGTTGTCGTCGATGAGCACATACATCGCATCCGGGTTATGTTCCAGCAAGGCCAGATGCCAGTCTTGACTGGCGACAGGCTCGCGTGTACTAGTACTTGAAAACGGGACCGGAATTATCACGACGACAATCTATAAAACGAATAAGTCTGGATACTTTACATCAAGCAAGTTCTAAGGACAATGATGGTAATTAGCTAGCATATTAAAAACACATTAGCCTGCGTCAGATAAAAAGCGCCACTTGCAAAATTGTACTTACCTGTCCGGACTTTATTTCAAGCGCTTATTTCAAGCGCTTATTTCAAGTCTATCCGGACAAACATGAACAGCACGTCGCCATTGCCCTTGTTCTTGGAAAAACGTGGCACATAGGTCGCCATCAGCTTGGTATTGCGTGTGCCTATCGAGGCCACGGGCAATATAGCAGGGAAGGGAAAGCCGCCAAAGTAATCGGTACGGCTGATCAGCACGCCAGTCAGTCCGCCACCAACTTCGACCTTGTCACCCAGCGGTTTCATCCACTGGTAGGCATAGCCAGCCATGGGCTGGGGTTTGAAATGCGAATCCGAGATCATCATGGCATACAGGGATTCTTCATTATCTTCCTTGGTGCGTATGGCTTTGCTGAAACCCAGACCCCAGGTATTTTCATTCAGCTCTGCAATTCTTTCCCTGGTATAAGTATTGCGGCCATGGTGGGTATGACCAGCCAGCATCAGGGAAAAGTCGCCTTCATCCAGGATTTTATTGGCTTTGGCTTTGGCACTATCCCACCAGCCCATATCTTCCTGGACTGGGGCGCTAGCTGTTTGCGCCTGGGATGCTGTGCACAGCAAAAAAGCGGAGGCGCACAAGACAGCGCGCAAGGGGAAATATTTGAATTTCAACATAATATTGCTTACAAATGGATACAAAAATGAGTGTAAGAGGGATGCAGCCACGCATATTGCTGCGCTTACTGGCGTGCATTCCGGCGATTGTCCGGGCCCTGGCCCGTACTGAAATTGCTGCGCCATGGGTTGATGTCCAGCCCGCCGCGACGGGTATACCTTGCATAGACTGACAACTTCTGCGGCTTGCAGTGGCGCATGATATCGACAAAAATGCGTTCCACACATTGCTCGTGGAATTCATTATGGTCGCGAAATCCTATCAAATACTTCAACAGGCTTTCCTGGTTGATTTGTGGACCGACGTAATGGATTTGCACGCTGCCCCAGTCTGGCTGGCCAGTGACCAGGCAGTTGGACTTCAGCAAATGAGAGATCAGAGTTTCTTCTACTGGAGACTCATCAACATTCGCAGTCAGCAGCGATGGGTTGGGGGTATAGCTATCGACTTCAATATCTAGCCTGTCGAGCAACTGGCCTTGCAGTTCGTGCATGGCTAACTTGTCGAACTGGTCTGGCGTGCTCAGTTTTACCTGTACTGCCGCTCCAAAACCTGCAGACAAATCTGCCTGCAACAGGCTGACCAGCGCATCTGTACCCGCCAGGCGGGTCTGGTTGAAAGAATTCAGATAAAGCTTGAAAGACTTTGATTCTATGATGTTCGGTGAATCTGCCGGTACCGTAATCGCAGCAATCGCTACCTGCGGTTTGCCGCGCATGTTCAGCCAGGATATTTCATAGGCATTCCAGATATCCACACCAAAGAAAGGCAGGCTGTTGCCCAAGCCTATTTCTTCCCTTTTTCCGCTGCGGGAAATAGGGAATAGCAGGCTGGCGTCATATTCTGACTTGTAAGTCGCGGGCTTGCCCAGTAAAGAATGTTCAGGCGTATTTGGTGCGGAATCTGTCATATTGTCTGTATTGCTTAGTGTATTACTTAAGGTCCGTGTTACTTAAGGTCAGTATTACTTAAGGCTCTGGGCTGTATCAGCCCAAAAATAATTGATAAACGGGATTCTTGCTTTCATCCCAATAGCGGTAACCCAGGGTCGCCAAAAATTCTCGGAAAGCCTTCATTTCTTTCTTTGGAACCTGTAAACCAACTAAAGTTCTGCCGTAATCTGCGCCATGGTTACGATAATGGAACAAACTGATATTCCAGTTCGGTGCCATGCTGTTCAGGAAACGACCCAAAGCGCCCGGGCGTTCAGGGAATTCAAAGCGGTACAGCAATTCATCCTTGGCCAGGCTGCTCTTGCCACCCACCAGATGGCGGATATGCAGTTTCGCCAGCTCGTCATGTGTCAAATCCAGGGTAGGGAAGCCGTGTTTTTCAAAATTCTTGGCAATTTTGCCAGATTCCAGCTTGTCGTGGGTTTGTATGCCCACAAAAATATGCGCAGCTTTTTCATCGCTGATGCGGTAATTGAATTCTGTGACATTGCGTGCACCGACCAGTTCACAGAAACGGCGGAAGCTGCCGCGCTCTTCTGGTATGGTCACGGCAAACACCGCTTCACGCGCTTCACCGACTTCGGCACGCTCAGCGACAAAGCGCAGGCGGTCAAAATTCATGTTGGCACCGCAGGCGATGGTCACCAGGGTTTCATTCTTCAGCGGTTTTTTATCGGCCTTGGCGCGTTCTATATACGCCTTGCAACCGGCTACTGCCAATGCGCCGGCAGGTTCCAAAATGCTGCGGGTGTCCTGGAACACGTCCTTGATGGCAGCACAGACAGCATCAGTATCAACGGTAATTACTTCATCGACATACAACTTGGCCAGACGGAAGGTTTCTTCACCCACCAGTTTGACGGCGGTGCCGTCAGAGAACAGACCCACATCATTCAAAGTCACGCGCTTGCCGGCTTTTAGGCTGCGTGCCATGGCGTCAGAATCTGTCGTTTGCACACCGATGATCTTGATGTCAGGGCGCACTGCCTTGACGTAAGCAGCGACGCCAGAGATCAGGCCACCGCCGCCAATCGCGACGAAGATTGCATGGATAGGCTCGGCATGCTGGCGCAAAATTTCCATCCCCACAGTACCCTGGCCTGCGATAACGTCAGGGTCATCAAAGGGGTGGACAAAGGTCAGCTTGCGTTTCTTTTCCAGTTCCAGCGCATGGCCGTATGCATCGGTATAAGAATCACCAAACAGCACGATTTCAACCAGGTCACCACCATGAGTACGTACAGCATCTATCTTGACCGGTGGCGTGGTGGTTGGCATGACGATGACTGCCTTACAGCCTTTTTTACTCGCACTCAAAGCCACACCCTGGGCATGGTTGCCAGCAGAGGCACAGATGACGCCGCGCTTGAGTTGCGCTGGTGTGAGATGAGCAATTTTGTTATAAGCACCGCGCAGCTTGAAGCTGAACACGCTTTGCATGTCTTCGCGTTTGAAATAAATTCGGTTATCCATGCGAGCCGACAGGCTGGTAGCGTATTCCAGCGGGGTTTCAAATGCGACGTCATAGACGCGCGCTGTCAGGATCTTCTTCAGATAATCGGTGCTCATGGATGTCTTATTGTTAGTTAAAAATGGCTGATCTAGTCGTGATTTACTGGTGATCTAGAGCTAATTTAGCCCTAAGTCACTGCATACTGATTTGAAATTGCAGGCGCCATTATAATGTATGCTTTTTACAGCCATATCAAACCACGATGATAGAAGCCGCAGTCCATTGGTTATTAAGTGTCCTGGCCGTACCTGAAGTCGGTTTGAGTTCGGTATTTCTCATCAGTTTTATTTCAGCCACTTTGTTGCCATTAGGCTCAGAACCTGCCGTATTTGCCGTCATCAAGGCCAACCCGGCAATTTTCTGGCAAGTGATCATCGTCGCCACCATAGGCAATACCCTCGGTGGGGTGGTTGATTACGGTATGGGTTATGCCGCCAAGCAAGCCTTTGACCGTGAGCGTGAAAGCTACTGGTACCGTTGGCTACAGCATTTTGGCCCCAAGACCATGCTGCTGGCCTGGTTGCCCGGCATCGGTGACCCTATCTGTACTCTGGCAGGCTGGCTGCGCATGCCTTTCTGGCCCAGTGTGTTTTATATGGCCGTGGGCAAGTGCCTGCGTTACATCGTCATCACCTGGCTGTTATTGAAAGTGCCAGAAGGGGTCTGGTCCAAAATCGCCACCTTCATATTCTGATCTGATCAAATATGGGCAGAGGCAAATACTATGGCTGGTGGCGGCGTGCTGGAGAAGGGCTGGAAGCCGCTTTCTATCAAGAAAACTGGGCCGCACGCATTGCCTATGCGCTGAAGCTGCAAGGTGGTTTGTACATCGACAGGCGTGATTTTTACCTGCCCCTGCCTGAAGGCTTTCAATGCAAGCTGGCTTTCATTTCAGACTTGCATGCAGGCCCGTTGACGGATGTTCGTTTGCTGGAACAGGCATTTGCCGCCATTGCTGATTTTGCACCGGATGTCATCCTGTTTGGTGGCGACTTCGTCTCGCTGCATGCCAGACACATGCGGCATCTGCGCAGGCCACTGGGTTTACTCAATCCTGCTACTCCCAAGTTTGCCGTCATGGGTAATCATGATTTGTGGCTGGATGATGTGCATATCAGTAATTGCCTCAAGGCGGCGGGTGTCCAGCTCCTGGTCAATCAAAACACCCGCTTGCCCGCTCCCTTTGATGCAATTTCGATTTGCGGCCTGGATGAACCCGGCGTCGGCATGCCTGACGCAGACCAGACTTTTGCCGGGGCAAGCGAGGTACGCTTGTTGCTCATGCATTCGCCGCTGGGTCTCAAGCTTGTCGCTGGACATGATTTCCAACTTGCTTTTTGCGGCCATACCCATGGCGGGCAAATTGCCACGCCCGGTGGCAAGCCGCTGGTCTTGCCGCCCGGCTCAGGTGAGCGCCGTTATGCCAGGGGCTTGATTGCCTTGCCAGACGGGCGGCAATTGCTGACCAGCCAGGGCATAGGCATGAGCGATTTACCGGTACGTCTGTTTGCACCTTCCGAAGTGCATTTATGTCATTTGTATTCTTTGCTGGATGTATTAGAACAGAATCGCAGCCAAGCCAGATCAGGTCAGCCAGCCTGGTAGTTAATGTATAGACAAATTCGCTTAAAAATTTTGTGCCTTTTGTCGGGATGTCACAATGTTTGACTATAATGCTTGCCGGAAAGTAGTCAAAAAAAGCAGTATTCGCACGATCACACTATGCAAGTTCTGTACGCTTAAACAAGTTTTTAATAAAGATACATGCCCGGCATGTGGCATGTCATGCGCTCATTGAGGAAATCAAATGCAAGATACTAAACAACCCCATCAACAGCCACGCCGTGGCTTTTTGCAAGGTCTGGTTGCCACTGCGGCTGGCGTAAGCCTTGCTGCCCCTGCACTGGCGAAACCAGCTGCAGCAGCACCGGCAGTATTTCTCGATGCCGCCAAATGGTCACCGCGCAACCGTGACCTGGTTGCGGCCTTGATCGCCAAGCATGGCAATACCAGCAAGACCTATTCTGCCAAGCGCAAACCTTACGCCGTGTTCGACTGGGACAACACCAGCATCATGAATGACTGCGAAGAAGCGCTGCTGATGTACCAGATCAATCACCTCGCATTCAAGCTGAGCCCGCAAGAATTCTCTGCAACCATCCGTCAAAACGTACCGGCTGGTAATTTCACGGCTGACTACAAAAATGCTGCTGGCAAGATTCTGGACCTCGAAAGTGTATGTACTGACCTCGACAGCGATTATGCCTACTTGCATGCTAACTACAAAGGCATGGCGGGCAGCCGCAGCCTCGAAGAAATCGTTGAAACTGCCCAATTCCAGGATTTCCGCGCCAAGCTTTATTTCCTGTATGAAGCCGTCAATGACACCCATGGCGTGAACGTCGGTTACCCATGGGTCATCTACTTCTTCGCCAATATGACAGTAGGCGAAGTCAGCGCTCTGGCAGAAGCGTCGAATGATGCCAACCTCGGCATGAGCCTGACCAAAACCAAATACACCAGCCCGGCCTCTCTGCCTGGCGTGGCCGGCGTCGTCACCACAGCGCACTTCCACGGCATACGCCTGTGTACAGAAGTGGCGACACTGATGAACACTTTCCGCGAGAATGGTTTCGATGTCTATGTCAGCACCGCTTCTTTGGAAGACGTGGTTGCCGTATTCGCCACCAATCCTAAATATGGCTACCACGTCAAACGTGAAAATGTTCTGGGCCTCCGTCTGGAGCAAAACGGCGACGTGTATAAAAACGCCTACCGCAAAGACTGGCCTTTGAACTGGGGTCCGGGCAAAACCGTCGTCATCAAGCGCGAACTGGTTGCCAAAAAAGGCTACGGCCCGGTATTTGTTGCTGGCGACAGCGATGGTGACTACGACATGCTGCGCGATTTCACAGAAACAGAAATCGGCCTGGTCGTAAACCGCCTCAAAAAAGGCAAGATCGGAGAGTTGTCCAAAGCCGCTGCCGACGCCGCCAAAGAAGCCCACCCACGCTTCTTGCTGCAAGGCCGCCAGGAATCAACAGGCAACTGGTTACCTGTTGAAACGACACTGAAATACGGCAAGACTGCGCCTGCTTTGCTGGGTTGATTGTATTGAAACTGCGGAAGGTTGCGTACAGCTTTCCGCAGATATCCTTGATAGCAAGCAATTTTCCTAATTGCGGAAATCCAGAGTAATTTCAGTCAGTCTCTTATTTTCTTTCAGTCTGTTCTGATTAGCGCTTGGAAAATGCCATCTTGCCTGAAGAGCGCACCGCTACATTGTCTCCAATGGCAATCATGTAATTGACGTTGGCATGCGGTGCTGCGGTTTTGTCCCAGTGCACACCATCGCAACTGTAGACGACAGCGTGGTCATCGGCTACAAAAGCGCTTGCATAATCGACGGTCATCACTTGCCCGCCACCTGCGAACATCTGGTTGCCATGCACAGGAGTACTACCTCGGCCCCTGTATCCAATTTTCCAGCTAATGCTATCAGTGCTGTAAGCAATCACACCTTTGGCGTCTATCGCTACATACTTGCCGTTGACATATTGCATTCCAGTGATGGTATCGGTAGGAAACCCTTCTTCACTGGTGATTCCTTGTGTTTGCCAGGTATTGCCGTCGCTGCTGACACTGAGCTGATTTTTACTTTCAATGCCGTAAGTAAAGAATTTGCCATTGGCAAAGGCGACCCATACTGATCCTATTACTTTGGTGTTGGCCAGACTGGTTGCTAAATTCCAGTTCCTGCCATCTGCACTCCAGATGATATTGCCGTTGACGCCAAGTACAACGAACCTGCCATTACCGTAAGTAATATCTACAGGTTGAATAACTGGTACGGCCTGCGCAGACTTTTTGTTGCCGTCTGAGATCAATACATCTTCCCATTTCACGCCATCGCTGGTGATGGAGGCCATCAAATTGGTGTAATTGAGTCCTGCATTGCCAACCTTGACAAACTTCCCACCACCATAGGCTATATTCGGACTGTTGGTGGAGGAATTGCTTACCTTGCTCCAATTTTCACCATCTGTGCTTGCCAGGGTATCTCCGTAACCCATGCCTAAAAATAAACCATTGCCATACACAACAATACTGAAATAGGGTACGTTCTTTGCTGCATCAATTTCTGTCCAGGTTGTTCCAAACTTGTTTGTGCAGCCATAGGCCGTTACCGTACCCGTATTAGTACCCGTATTAGTACCCGTATTAGTACCCGTGTTAGTACCTGTATTATTTCCGGTACCAGTTCCAGTCCCATTGTTAACAACGGCGGTATTGTTTGCAGGACTATTACCACCACTTCCACCACCACAGGCAGATAAAAGTAGCGCCAGGGAAAGGCTTGTTGCGTGTGTTAGTTTCATATTATTCGTGATCAGTGATTTTTGCGCTTAAGAATATTGACGATTTATTATTTCAATCGCAAATAACGGCAGCATTGTAACAAAATATTTCATATGCAAAAATCTGGGATTTGTCTGTTACTCGGGAGTTTTCGCCAAGCTTGGCAAATTGCGCTGATGATTTGAATGATCTTAAAGGATTGGAAGTGCTGGCTTAAGTTTCATCTTCTCTATTTTGTGTCAAACGACCACTGCCTGCTCTTCAGTCAGGTGTAAAATACGACAAACGATGTAAATCAAATTTGCCCGACTGATTTTTGTGCAGCGCTAATTGTGATGATTTTGCAATTTATCCACTTTTTTGGCATTTCTGTGAGTTTTTGCCAAATTCCATTCGGAAAATTGCCACAATCACCATTCATTACCGTATAAACTTCAAGGCTGTTGGCGCGTGGTGCATCGCAATAAGTTAGAATGGACTTTTATATATCCGTCCAACCACGTCACTGATGAATGCTCCAGCCCAGATCCAGGCCTTGCTCGCAGATGCACCCCAAGGCGCCACACCGACCCGCGTGCGGGAAATTCCCTATAACTATACGTCGTTCTCTGACCGCGAAATCGTCATACGCCTGTTAGGTGAAGACGCCTGGCAATTGCTCGATCAATTGCGCGGCAAACGCCAGACCGGGCGATCTGCGCGCATGCTGTACGAAGTGCTGGGTGATATCTGGGTCGTGCAGCGTAATCCCTATTTGCAAGACGATATGCTGGACAACCCCAAGCGTCGTCAGGATTTGATTGATGCCTTGAACCACAGGCTGGCTGAAGTCGAGAAGCGCCGCCTGAGTACCGTCAACGATGATGCAGAACGTAGCAATAGCGTAGAGACGCTGGTGCTGGCTGCACGCAAGGCAGTGGCAGCCTTTTCCAAAGATTTTCGCGATACCTATGATTTGCGCAAGAAGGCCAACAGGCTGCTGGCGCGCTTCACTGCAAAAGACAATATCAAGTTCGATGGCCTGAGCCGCGTATCCCATGTCACTGATGCAACCGACTGGCGCGTGGAATACCCCTTTGTCGTGCTGACACCAGACACTGAAGATGAAATGGCGGGACTCGTCAAAAGCTGTATAGAGCTGGGCCTGACCATCATCCCGCGTGGCGGCGGCACGGGTTATACCGGCGGCGCGATACCGCTGACACCTTTGTCGGCAGTCATCAATACAGAAAAACTGGAACAACTGGGCGCAGTCGAAATGACGCGCCTGCCTGGCGTTGATCGCGATTATGCCGTCATCTATTCCGGTGCCGGTGTCGTCACCAAGCGCGTCTCGGATGCGGCTGAAAAAGCCGGCTTTGTATTTGCCGTTGACCCAACTTCGGCCGAAGCTTCATGCATAGGCGGCAACGTCGCCATGAATGCGGGCGGCAAGAAGGCGGTATTGTGGGGCACAGCGCTGGATAACCTGGCTTCGTGGCGCATGGTTGATCCTAACGGTGACTGGCTGGAAGTGACACGCCTTGAGCATAATCTCGGCAAAATCCACGACGTGGAAGTTGCCAAGTTCAAGCTGGAATGGACACACCCTGGCGAGAAGCAACCGTTCAAGACCGAGCAGCTTGATATCAAGGGCCGCGTCTTCCGCAAAGAAGGCCTCGGCAAGGATGTGACTGACAAATTCCTCGCGGGTTTGCCTGGTGTGCAAAAAGAAGGTTGCGATGGCCTCATTACATCGGCTCGCTGGATCCTGCACAAGATGCCCAAGTTTGCCCGCACCGTCTGCCTGGAATTTTTCGGCCAGGCACGTGATGCCATACCAAGCATTGTTGAAATCAAGGACTACCTCGATAACGAAACCAGCAAGGGCGGCGCTATTCTGGCGGGTCTGGAACATCTGGATGAGCGCTATCTGCGTGCTGTCGGCTATACGACCAAATCCAAGCGCGGCGTCTTGCCCAAGATGGCGCTGTTCGGTGACATCGTCGGCGATGATGAAAATGCCGTGGCCCAGGCCGCGTCTGAAGTCATACGCATTGCCAATACCCGCGTCGGTGAAGGCTTTGTGGCCGTCAGCCCTGAGGCACGCAAAAAATTCTGGCTGGACCGCGCCAAGACAGCGGCGATTTCCAAACACACCAATGCCTTCAAGATCAATGAAGACGTGGTGATACCGCTCAACCGCATGGGTGAATATACCGACGGCATAGAGCGCATCAACATAGAATTATCGATACAAAACAAGCTGGCCTTGCTCGATGCCCTGAAAGGCTTTTTCGCCAGGCGCAATCTGCCGCTGGGCAAGAGCGAAGATGCTGCTGGTGATGACATCCCCGCATCTGAATTGCTGGAAGACCGCGTCAATGAAGCCAATGCACTTCTGCAGGCAGCAGAAGCACGCTGGACTTATTTGCTGAATAATCTCGACAAGCCACTTAGTGCAGCCAAAGCAGAATTATTGGAGCTTGGCCTGGACAAGCTGGAATTTGTTTTTGATGAAAGACTGCAACAGCAGCCTGATGTGACGGTATTTTCCATCGTCCAGGACAGGACAGTGCGGGTATCGTGGAAGACAGAAATCCGTGCACACCTGCGCCAGATTTTCAGTGGTTCTGCCTTCAAGCTGATATTGGATGAATGCGTGGCCGTGCACAAGAAAGTATTGCGCAGCCGCGTCTTCGTCGCCTTGCACATGCATGCAGGTGATGGCAATGTACATACCAACTTGCCAGTCAATTCTGATGATTATGAAATGCTGCAAGTGGCACATCATGCCGTTGCCCGTATCATGGTACTGGCCCGTTCATTGAATGGTGTTATCTCGGGCGAGCATGGCATAGGCATCACCAAGTTGGAATTCTTGACTGAAGATGAAATCAAGGATTTCCGCTCGTATAAATTGCGCATCGATCCTGAAGGCCGCTTCAACAAGGGCAAACTGCTGAACCTGCCAGACTTTGCTGCCGACTTGCGCAATGCCTACACGCCTTCGTTTGGCCTGATGGGGCATGAGTCGCTGATCATGCAGCAAAGCGATATCGGTGCGATTGCGAACAGCGTCAAGGATTGCCTGCGTTGCGGCAAGTGCAAGCCCGTTTGCGCCACCCATGTGCCACGCGCCAATTTGCTGTATTCGCCGCGTAACAAAATTCTGGCAACCTCGTTGCTGGTCGAAGCCTTTTTGTATGAAGAACAGACGCGACGTGGTATCTCCATCAAGCACTGGGAAGAATTTGAGGATGTGGCCGACCACTGTACGGTTTGCCATAAATGCGTAACGCCCTGTCCGGTAGATATCGACTTTGGTGATGTGTCGATGAATATGCGCAATCTCTTGCGCAAGATGGACAAGAAGTCATTCAACCCCGGCACGGCATCAGCCATGTTCTTCTTGAACGCCAAAGACCCGGCCACCATCAAGGCCGCACGTCAGGTGATTTTTGGCTGGGGTGTGGCGGCACAACGCCTCGGTAATACCGTATTGAAAAAACTCGCCAAAAAGCAGACCAAGGCCCCACCAGCGAGCCTGGGCAAGCCTGTCATACGCGAGCAGGTGATTCACTTTATCAACAAGAAAATGCCGGGCAACCTGCCCAAAAAAACCGCGCGTGCCTTGCTGGATATTGAAGATGACAAGATGGTTCCCATCATCCGCAATCCGCAAACCACGACAGCAGATACTGAAGCCGTGTTTTACTTCCCCGGCTGTGGTTCGGAAAGGCTGTTCTCACAAGTCGGCCTGGCAACCCAGGCAATGCTGTGGAATGTCGGCGTGCAAACCGTGCTGCCACCAGGTTATCTGTGCTGCGGTTACCCGCAACGCAGTGCCGGCCAGTTCGACAAGGCCGAGAAGATGATCACCGACAACCGCGTGTTGTTCCATCGCATGGCGAATACCCTGAACTATCTGGATATCAAGACCGTGGTCGTTTCTTGCGGCACCTGTTATGACCAGATACAGGGCTATGAATTCGACAAGATATTCCCAGGATGTCGCATCATCGACATCCATGAATTTTTGCTCGAAAAAGACGTCAAGCTGGCGGCAGTGAATGGCACGCGTTATATGTATCACGACCCTTGCCATACGCCGATGAAATTGCAAGACCCTTTGAAAACGGTGAATGCATTGATCACCACGGTTGATGATGTCAAGATAGAAAAGAATGATCGCTGCTGCGGTGAGGCTGGTACGCTCGCCGTATCGCGCCCTGATATCTCTACCCAGATACGCTTCCGCAAGGAAGAAGAAATGAACAAGGGCGCAGATAAACTGCGCGCTGACGGCTTTACCGGCGACGTCAAAATCCTGACATCCTGCCCGGCCTGTTTGCAAGGCTTGACGCGCTACGATGAAGATTCTGGCACGACCGCAGACTACATCGTCGTCGAAATGGCCAAGCATATCCTCGGACCAAACTGGATGCCAGAGTATGTCTCCAAAGCCAATAACGGCGGTATAGAAAGGGTGCTGGTGTAATGAGCATTGTTTGTGAATTATGTGATGCCAGTGCTGGCGATATCCTCGTCAGCACAGATCAGTTACGCGTCATCCTGGTTGATGACGCCAACTACCCCGGCTTTTGCCGCGTTATCTGGAATGCCCATGTCAAAGAGATGACGGATTTGTCTGATGCAGACAGAAATGTGTTCATGCAGGCTGTCTGGAAAGTGGAAGCGGCCATACGTGCAGTCATGCAGCCGCACAAGATGAATGTCGCCAGCCTGGGTAATATGGTGCCGCATCTGCACTGGCATCTGATTCCACGGTATACCGATGATGCGCATTTCCCTAACCCTATATGGGCGGCCGTACGCAGCGATGCGCCTGATCAGTCTGCATTGGACGCACGTCGCAACTTGTTGCCGCAATTAAGGCAAACCATTATGTCGAATTTCGCATCATGAGTATAGGTAATCCACAACCCACTTCCCTGAATGCCCGCACCCAATCGCGGGTGCTTGAAGTCGCCTTTGATGATGGTAAAGAGTTCTCTTTGCCGTTTGAATTACTACGTATATCTTCGCCTTCTGCCGAAGTGCGTGGCCATGGGCCGGGGCAAGAGACGCTGCAAACCGGCAAGCGCGATGTTGGCATTGTTGGCATAGAGCCAGTTGGTAATTATGCGATCAAGCCCATCTTTTCTGATCAGCATAGTTCAGGGATTTTTACCTGGGATTATCTGTATTGGCTGGGTGAAAACCAGGCTCAGGTCTGGCAGGAATATCTGGAGAAATTGCAGGCGGCGGGGTTTGCTGGAGAGACGGGGCGGGATGCGCCTATGCCAATGAAGGGTGGGGGGAGTTGTGGGACTAAGCATTGAGCGCGCGTTGATCTCAGATTTTAGGTCTCAGATGTAAACCAACACTGCCACTTTTTGTTAAGCCGTACACACATTAACGTCATTCCACCGGGCTGGTGCTCCAGCGTGCTTTTAGCTGGAATCCAGCGGCGTTCGCAGTCTACCGTGCAGTTTATTAATGTCAGAATCGTGTGATTTTGTGAGTCGATTTTAAAACGGTTTCACGCCTTGTTACGATTGCGGTCCGTAGGTTGGGCTACGCTTCACCAGCCCAACACTCGGCCTCCGATCAACGTATTCTTAAAAAACAAAGCGATATTTCTGAGTTCGCTTTTAACTACCTGCATACGTTATTAAAGATTGCAGGCCGGGGGTAGCCCGGCAGCTACTCCCTTTTCTTGTCGTCGCCAAGAAAAGGAAGCAAAAGAAGGCGACCCAGGCGTCGTTGCCCCCTGAAGGGGGTTCCCGTTTGTGCAGTACAAAAAATGGGAAGGCCCGAAACTCGCTTCCCTTGCAGGGCGCACAATCGCTTGCAAGCGATTGCCGTTACGCAGGCGGACAGCATGCTGTCCGAAACCCCTGCTACACCTCAAACAGCGGTCCTTCTCTTTCCATTTTCTGTACCGCACAAACGGCGTCGACACATGGGAGCTGCAAAATTCAAAAGCAACCCCAAAGTCAAACCCAACTTCAAAACCGACGCTAATATGTGCGCTGGTGCGTGATGCGTGCCCAGCTTGGTCACTTACTCCAAATCCGCCTTATCAAGATAAACCGTCCCCTTCACACCAGCCCGCTTATCTACCTTACTCTGCAACACCTGCAAAAACTCCGCATCACTCAACGCCTGCAATCCCGTCTTCTTCAGCACCACATCCGCCATCGCCGCAGCCGCAGACACACTGATCGCCAGCACATGATCAAAGTCAGGCCTGCTATCAATTTCCTTCAACAGGAATCGTTGCGAGCCACTGCCTATCTGATGATAAACCGCCTGCTTGCTTTCATGCATTTGCGGTGATAACTGGCGGAAGATCAGGGTCTTTTCTACGACTACCGGCACATCCTTGTACTCGGTTTTACCACCCTGTTCAAAATGCCCAAGCACGATATTGGCCTTGAACTGCTTCAGCAGCGACTTGCTGTCTGCGGCCAGTCTGGCTATCTCGAATTGTTCTGGTTCCATGGTCCACAAGACCAGTTTTTGTTCCAGCCTGGCTTTGATGGCAGTATCCAGCTTTTGATCGAGGCAGCGTATCTGCAAGACGACCTGGTAATCATGCGGTGCATGGAACATGGGCAGGTGCGAGACATACATACCTTCGCTGTTGCCAAACAAAAGCATGCCGTGTATGCCCCAGGTGGGTCCGAGTTTGTTTTCTGCATGGGTGCTGAAGATGAAGCAAAAGCTGAGCAGGAAGAAAGAGAGCAAGCGTTTCATGTGCTTATACCTTCACCAGCAATTTACCGCGGTGTTCGCCTGTGAATAAAGAATTCAAGGCGCCTGGCAATTGTTCAAAACCGTCGATGATGGTTTCTTCAAACACCAGTTCACCCGCCTTGACCCAGGGCGAGACGATGGCCAGCATTTCATCCATGCGGTGCAGGTAATCGCGGGCCAGTATGCCTTGTATGGTGGCGCGCTGGTAGAGCATGTGTTGCAGCAGGCGCGGGCCCATTTCTGGCACGTCGAGGCCGCCGTTGTACTGGCTGATCTGGCCGCAGATAATGATGCGGGCGCGGCGTTTGATGATGGGGAGGATGGCATCGGTGACCATGCCACCGACATTGTCGAAATACACATCAACGCCGCCTGTGAGTTTGAGTATCTCCTGGCTCAATGTTTCATCATTGTTGTATGCCTTGTAATCAAGCGCCCAGTCAGCGCCCAGCTTGTCTTTCAGCCACGCGCATTTTTCTGCACCACCGGCTATGCCCAGTACTTTTGCGCCATGGCGTTTGGCGAATTGCACCACCAGTGAACCAACTGCACCAGCTGCGCCAGATACCACGACCACTTCACCTGCATGCGGCTTGCCTGCCTCGGTCAGGCCAAACCAGGCCGTGCGACCGGGCATGCCGAGTACGCCCAGCGCTGTGCTGACAGGTGCAATGGTGGGGTCTATCTTGGTCAGTGCGCTGACATGCACGCGCGCATGGCTTTGCCAGCCCGTCATGCCAAATACCCAGTCACCGGCCTTCAGGCTGGCGGCATTCGATGCCAGCACCTGGCCGACCACGCCAGCGGCCTGCACGGTGTCGAGTGAATGCGGTTCCGGGTTATAGGTAGGCTTGGATGACTGGTTGATGCGCATGTAAGGATCTACGCTGATGTAGCGGGCGGCTATCAATACTTCATCACGGTCCAGGGAGGTATCAAGTGGCTGACTGCGCAATTCATAGTGTTCATCGCTGACTATGCCTGTGGGATGGCGGCTGTATATCCATTGCTGGTGTATCAGGTTTTCAGTGAAGGTCATGGCGGGATCAAGTTTAGTAAGAGATGCTGACATAGTAGGTCTGTTAAAATGTCTCGTAAAGCAATATAAATTCACTTTTAATGTCCAAATTGGAAATTTAAGCGAGAAGCCTAAAGAAGCCTCAATAAGATGAACCTCATAGACCTCAAAATCTTTGCCTGCGTGGCAAGACAGCCATCGCTGGGAGCGGCAGCACTGGAGCTGCACCTGACTCCTTCTGCCATTTCCAAGGCCTTGCGCAGGCTGGAGGGTGACCTGGATACGGTGTTGTTTGACCGTTCTGCCAAGCAGCTCAGCCTGAATGCCAGTGGCCAGCGCATGCTGGACTTTGCCCGCAATATGTTGTCCATGGCTGATCAGGCCAAGGCCGATGTACGTGGTGACGATGCCAGCATCAGTTGCCGCGTGGCTGGCCCGGCCATATTGCTGTGGCGGCATGCAGAACAACTGGCGCAAGCCATGGCAGCTTACCCGGCGGCAGACATGCATTTGCTCAGTATGTATGAAGAAGATGCTCTGGCAGCATTAGCAATAGGCGAGGCCAGTCATGCCCTGGTCACCAGTGAAGTCTTGCACGGCCGCACTGCGCACTGGTCTGCCGACTGGGCCAGCATCTCGCTCGGTATGTTAAGGCTGCAACTGCTGGCGGGCAGGCAACATCCCTTGCTGGCCAATACTGTCGGCCAGCAGGAGCAGAGTTTTACCAGCGCACAGGTATTGGTCCATGACTTTGTCAGCCCGGCGCGATCATTGTTTTGCGGCAAGCAGCGTGGCAAGCATTCTGATGGTTGGCGCGATGACGAGTTCCCGCGTCGCATCGCTTACTGGATAGATGATTTGCAATTGCTGCTGGCCATGGTGAGGTCGGGCAAGGCGCTGGCCTACCTGCCTGATTTTGCCCTCGACGATGCTGGCCTGGTTCGCCTTGAGGTGACAGACTGCGGTTTTCAATGCGTGGAAGAAGTGCATCTGGTCTGGAATACCCGGAACGCAGCGCAGTGGCAGCAGAAGGTGGGCAGGGTACTGGCAGAGCGGGCGTGATTTTTTTTAGCCAGGTGCGGAAATTTGCAGTGGTTGAGATACAATCCGTTACATAACAAGATGAATGTCAGCCAACGGAAATTTCTACAGTCGTCAGAAAACCGTGATAATTCAGGATTCTTGAAGAAAACAGGGCAGATAACATGAGCAATACCACCCATTTTGGTTACACCACCGTAGAAGAAGACCAAAAGGTCCATAAGGTTGCCGAGGTTTTTCATTCCGTTGCCGCCAAATATGATGTCATGAATGACATGATGTCGGCTGGCTTGCACAGGGTATGGAAGATCTTCACGGTCGCCCAGGCTGGTGTGCGCCCTGGCTTCAAGGTGCTCGATATCGCTGGCGGTACGGGTGATTTGACCAAGGAATTCGTGCGTCAGGCAGGCAAGACAGGTGAGGTCTGGCATACCGACATTAATGAATCCATGCTCAGGGTAGGGCGTGACCGCCTCTTGAATAAGGGCCTGATCACCCCCACCTTGTTATGCGACGCAGAAAAATTACCCTTCCAGGATAATTACTTTGACAGAGTGACCGTGGCGTTTGGTTTGCGCAATATGACACACAAGGATCAGGCACTGGCAGAAATGCAGCGTGTACTGAAACCAGGTGGCAAATTGCTGGTGCTGGAATTTTCAAAAGTACCAGAAATCCTGCAAAAACCTTATGACCTGTATTCTTTCAAGGTCTTGCCCTGGATGGGGCAAAAGATAGCTGGAGATGCAGACAGCTATAAGTACCTGGCTGAATCGATACGTATGCATCCTGATCAGGAAACCCTGAAAACGATGATGGAAACAGCAGGGCTCGACAGCGTGCAATATTTTAATTTGACGGCAGGTGTTGCCGCTTTACACACCGGTATCAAGTACTGAAAACTTGATACTGAAGTAAGTGATGAAGTAAATGATGAAGTAGATGAGTTTTGTAGCAACCCTTGAAACAAACAGGAGTCGAATGATGAAAAAGTTTCTGATCGCCATGCTCGTCGTAGCCAGTACGATGACAATGACAGTGTTTGACGCAGAAGCCAAGCGTCTTGGTGGCGGCGGCTCTATCGGTCGTCAGTCCAATAATGTGTCACGCCAGGCGACACCGCCTGCTCCAAGCAATGCTGCCAGACCGGCCGCAGCGCCTGCTGCTGGTGCGCCTGCGGTAGCTGCACCTAAACCAGGCATCCCCTGGAAGGGTATTGCCGGTGGTTTGATCGGTGGTGCCTTGCTGGGCGCAGCCTTGTCGCATTTTGGCCTGGGTGGTGCAGCTGCCAGCATGCTGGGTAGCTTGCTGACCTTTGCCCTGATCGGTTTTGCGATTTTCTTCGTGATCCGCCTGTTCCGTAACAAGAATGGTCAAAGCACGGGCAATAGTTTTAATCAGCCAGCGTTTGCCGGCGCAGCGCCACTTTCGTCTGTGACACCGCAGTCTATGGCTTTCCAAAACAATGCCCCGGCTTCTTCAGGCGGCAATGCTGACACCAATGCCACCTGGACTATTCCGGCTGACTTTGATGTACCAGGCTTCCTGCGTAATGCAAAAAGCTATTTCATCCGCCTGCAAGCGGCTTGGGACAAGGCTGACATCAATGATCTGCGTGAATTCACGACGGCAGAAATGTATGCTGAACTGAAACTGCAAATTCAGGAGCGCGGTGCATCTTCCAATGTCACTGATGTCGTGACCTTGAATGCAGATATGCTGGGCGTAGAAACCGTAGGCGCTGATTATCTGGCAAGTATCAATTTCACTGGCATGATCAAGGAAGCTGCCAATGCACCGGCAGAAGCCTTCAATGAAGTATGGAACTTGTCCAAGCCAGTCAATGGTCAGGGTGGTTGGGTATTGGCCGGTATTCAACAAATGTAATTAAGTTTTGATGCCGCGCAGCGATGCTCGTTGCGATAAGCTGTTAAACTGGAAGCCGCCCCGCAAATGCTGGGCGGTTTTTTATTTGCACGATATATCTGGTTGCCATTTCTAGTTGGCCGGTGTTTTGCAACAGCCCTGATTTGAACATGATCCCCTCCGCACCTTTTGTAACTTTTATCAATCATCTGCTGGCGCAAGAGAGCTGGGCTAAAAACAAGCTCTTGCCGCATGCCGGTAAAATTGCCTGCATAGACTTGCAAACCATGCAGTTGCGCCTCAAAGTTGCGCCAGATGGCTTGCTGGAAAACGCCGCCGCTGACGAGCTGGCGCAAGTCACCATCTACGTCAAACTCAGCGACTTGCCGCTGATCGCGCAAAACCGTGACCGTGCCTTTTCTTATGTCAAAATAGAAGGCGATGCAGACTTTGCCAATACCATCTCCAACCTTAGCCAGAACCTGCGCTGGGAAGCAGAAGAAGATTTGAGCAAGCTGTTTGGTGATGTCGCGGCAGTACGCATGGTTGGCTTTGCCAAATCCCTGCACCAGACTGCACTGGACACCCATCAAAAAATCCAGGAAAACCTGGCTGAATATTTTTTAGAAGAAAACCCCATGCTGGTCCGGCCTCAGGCCGTGCAGGGCTTTAGTACCGAAGTCAACAAGACGCGGGATGATGTCGAGCGTCTTATCAAGCGCATCGAAAAACTGGAAAGGAGGCGCGGATGATATTGAAGTTTCTCAGGCTGGCGAAAATCATACGTATCGCCATTAAATATGGCATTGATGAAATCGCCATTTCCGGTCTGTCCGTGCCACGTACGGCACGCCTGATTGATACCATTATATTCTGGCGCGACATCTCTGCACCGCGTGGGGAACGCCTGCGCAAGGCGCTGGAAGAGCTGGGCCCCATCTTCGTCAAGTTTGGCCAGGTATTATCAACCCGGCGTGACCTCATGCCGCCGGACATCGCCGATGAACTGACACACCTGCAAGACCGCGTGCCCTCGTTCGACCCCGACCTGGCGATAGCCCAAATCAAGAAATCCCTGGGCTCACACCCTGATCAGTTATTTGCCAGTTTTGAGCGTGTGCCAGTGGCTTCTGCGTCTATCGCTCAGGTGCATTTCGCCACTTTGAAGGATGGCCGTGAAGTTGCCGTCAAGGTGCTGCGCCCCGGCATGAAAGAAGCCATTGATGATGATGTTGCCCTCATGCAAATCGCCGCAGGCTGGCTGGAAACATTGTGGGCAGATGGCAAGCGTTTGAAGGCCAAGGAAGTCGTGGCCGAGTTTGACAAATATCTGCATGACGAACTGGACCTCATGCGTGAAGCTGCCAATGGCAGCCAGTTGCGCCGCAATTTTGCTGATTCGGATTTGCTGCTGGTACCAGAGATGCATTGGGATTATTGCTCGTCTTCGGTCATCGTCATGGAGCGTATGCAGGGTATACCTATTTCGCAGTTGGATAAATTGCGCGAAGCTGGTGTCGATTTGCAAAAGCTGTCACGCGATGGCGTGACCATTTTCTTTACCCAGGTGTTTCGCGATGGTTTCTTCCATGCCGATATGCACCCCGGTAATATTCTGGTATCAACCGCGCCAGCGACACTTGGCCGTTATATCGCGCTGGATTTTGGTATCGTCGGCACCCTCAATGATTTCGACAAGGATTATCTGTCGCAAAACTTTTTGGCTTTCTTCCAGCGTGACTACAAGCGTGTGGCCGAGGCGCATATAGAATCCGGCTGGGCACCGAAAGAGACGCGTGTCGATGAGCTTGAGGCAGCAGTACGCGCCTGTTGTGAGCCCATTTTTGACCGGCCATTGAAAGATATTTCTTTCGGCCAGGTATTGCTGCGCCTGTTCCAGACTTCACGCCGTTTCAATGTAGAAGTACAACCGCAACTGGTGCTGCTGCAAAAAACCCTGCTCAATATCGAAGGTCTGGGCCGTCAGCTGGATCCTGACCTGGACTTGTGGAAAACTGCCAAACCGTATCTGGAACGCTGGATGAGCGAGCAGGTAGGCTGGCGTGGCCTGCTGGACAAACTCAAGGCTGAGGGACCACGTTACAGCCATATCTTCCCGCAATTGCCGCGCCTTGCACATCAGGCTCTGACACGCGCTGCCGAACCCCGGCATAGTGATGAGATGTTGATGGCGCTGTTGTCAGAGCAAAGACGCACCAACCGCCTGTTACGCACCATCGTGTATTTTGGTGCGGGCTTGTTTTCTGGCGTGGTGGTGGCGCAATTGCTGCTGCATTTTTATTTCAAAATCTGACGCATCAATTCATACAGAAGCATGGCTGATTTCATAAACCGCGACCCGCGCAATCCGCAATTCTGGGACGAGCGTTTTGAAAAAAACTTCATCCCTTGGGATAAGGGCAATGCGCCCGCTGAATTGCAGGTTTTTATGCAGGCTGCGCCGCAGTCCATGAATACGCTGATTCCGGGTTGTGGCAATGGTTATGAAGCAGCCTTCCTGGCCCAAGCAGGCTGGCCTGTTGTCGCCATCGATTTTTCTCCTGCTGCCGTGCGCAGCGCGCAGGCAGCAATAGGCGAGTGGGGCAAACATGTTATCGAGGCCGATTTTTTCGCCTACACTCCAGCGCAGCCGCTGGACCTGATTTATGAGCGTGCCTTCTTTTGCGCATTACCTCCTGCGATGCGGGCAGATATCGTCAAACGCTGGGCTGCATTGTTGCCAGCAGGCGCTTTGCTGGCCGGGTATTTCTTCTTTGATGACGCGCCAGATGCATCGCTCAAGGGGCCGCCGTTTACCATACATAGCGCCGCATTTCGTGAATTGATGTCGCCGTATTTTAGCTTGCTGGAAGAGCAGGCTGTCAGTGACTCCATCCCCGTGTTTGCGAATAAGGAGCGGTGGCAGGTTTGGCGCAGGTTGTAGGATTGTAGGTTGGGCTAAGGTTTACCAGCCCAACACTGTGCCTCTGCAAACGTATATCTTATTTAAACGCCGAGTGTTGGTTGGTGAATGACCTTGAAAAAACGTCTATGTTATTTAATCGCCCATTGTTGGGCTGGTAAACCGCAGCAAACCGTAGCCTAGCGAGGCCCGGCCCAACCTACGATATTTACAATACCCGGCCCAACTGTCATCCTCACAGGCATACCCCTTGCTTGCTACTCCTTCACACTGACCACGTCATAAGCCGGTCACCTCTATGCTTCACTCTCCCTCATGGCATCTGCCTCTTGAAAGGGAATCAATGAATAAAACAGTCACACTGGCATTACAAGGTGGTGGGTCACACGGCGCACTGACTTGGGGCGTATTGGATCGCTTGCTCGAAGATGGACGTGTCAGCATAGAGGCGATCAGTGGTGCCAGTGCCGGTGCCATGAATGCCGTAGCGCTGGCGCATGGTTATCTTGATGGCGGGGCAGATGGTGCCAGGCAGGCGCTGAAAAAATTCTGGGATAGCGTCGCCAGCAGCTCTCCGTTCAGCGCGCCTCTGGATGAGCATGCACTGACGGCGGATATCGCAGCGCAATCTGAACTGCCAGCTGCCATGAAACATTTGTTTGCCTGGACACGTTTCTTTTCTCCCAGCCAGCTCAACCCTTTCGACATCAACCCTTTGCGCGACATTTTGGCGGCGCAGATAGATTTCCAGCGATTGCGCGAACAATCGGGCATAGAACTTTTTATTGCCACTACGCAAGTCAGCACGGGCACGCTGAAGCTGTTCCGCAACCGCCAGATGAGCTTGGATGTCTTGCTGGCGTCTGCCTGTTTGCCTATGGTGCACAGGGCAGTGGAGATAGAAGGTGTGGCATACTGGGATGGCGGCCTGACTGCCAACCCGCCTTTATTCCCGCTGGTACACAAATGCGCTGCCCGCGACATTATTGCCATCCTGCTGCATGCCCAGCCAAGGGCGCAAGTGCCGACTTCTTCCAATGAAATCTGGCAGCGCCTGACCGAGATGGGTTTCAGTTCTACCTTCCATACTGAATTGCAGGGCTTGCTGCTGGCCAAGCGGGAAGCAGACCGTGGCTGGCTGACCTGGGGCAGGCTGGAGCGCCGCCTGCGCAAGCTCAATCTGCATGTGATTGCCGCACCTGAACTCATGAGCCAGTTGAGCAGCCATAGCAAATTGAATGCACAGGCAACATTTTTGCATAGCCTGCATGCAGAAGGGCGGGCCAGGGCGCAAGTCTGGCTGGATCAGCATTTTGAACAACTGGGGCAACAATCCAGCTTCAGGATGGCGCATCTGTTTCGTTAACTTCTGTCAATACCTCGCTTGTACTTCCTTAGCGGGTTTTTTGTATCTGGCTATGGACTAGTGTTACCATCATCTGGTTTCCACTGGTATTCATTAGACAGACATGCGCCTATTCAAGTCCGCTTCCGACCTTACGCATCTAAATGGCATTCCCCTGCAGGCAGATGACGTCTATACCCTACATACCGCAGCAGATTACCGCAGCACCTTGCTGACCAGAATTGCCCGGGCAAAACACAGGATTTATTTATGCAGCCTGTATCTGCAAAATGATGAAGCAGGGGCTGAGATATTGCAGGCTCTCTATGATGCCAAGAAGGCCAGGCCTGAGCTTGATATCGCTGTGCTGGTGGATTGGCACCGGGCACAAAGGGGCTTGATCGGTGCCGCAAAAAGTGGCGGCAATGCAGCCTGGTATCAAGAGATCAGCAAGGCTCATGCCTATACCGTGCCACTGTATGGCATACCCGTGCAGACGCGTGAACTCTTTGGCGTGCTGCACCTCAAAGGCTTTGTCATTGACGATGAAGTCATCTACAGCGGTGCCAGTCTGAATAATGTGTATTTGCACAAGCAGGATAAATACCGCCATGACCGCTATTTGCTGATACACAATAAAGTGCTGGCCAACAGCATGGTGCAATTTATCCGCGAGCATTTGTTATCCTCTGCCGCCGTGCACCGGCTGGATATGCCCGAGATACCCGCAACCCGCAGCATACGCCGTGAAATCAAGCAATTCAGGAGCAAGCTGAAAAGCGCGCGCTATGACTGCAATGTAGTGGAACAAGAACATGACAGGCATGGCCTGAGCGTGACGCCGCTGGTGGGCGTGGGTAAAAACAATCCCCTGAATAAAGTTATTTGCCAGTTGCTGGCCGCCAGCAAGACGCAGATCACTATCTGCACGCCTTATTTTAATTTCCCGCTCGCTGTCACGCGTGAAATCAATCGCGCGCTCAAGCGCGGCGTGCGCATCTGTATCATCGTTGGCGACAAGACTGCCAATGACTTCTTCATTCCGCCAGAAGAACCTTTCAAGGTCATTGCTGCCCTGCCTTATCTGTACGAGGTTAACTTGCGCCGCTTTGCCAAATCCCATCAGGCAGAAATCACCAGCCAGCAATTGCAATTGCGTCTGTGGAAGGACGACGACAATACCTATCACCTGAAAGGCATGTGGATAGACCAGGATTATGCCCTCATGACAGGCAATAATCTCAACCCGCGCGCCTTCCGCCTTGACCTGGAAAATGCCTTGCTGATCCATGATCCCCAGCATCAATTGCAGCAGCAAAGACAGGATGAGCTGAGCAGCATCATGGAGAAAACGACCGTCATTTCACATTACCGTGAACTGGAAAAAAATACGGATTATCCTGATCCCGTGCGCAAGTTGCTGGGACGGCTCAGTGGCACGCGGCTGGACAGGTTGGCGTACAGGGTTTTGTAGAGAAATTTATTTCAAGATACGCGCCGGGTTCTTTTATTCTCTTTGTTTTCCTCTGTGACATCTCTGTGTCTCCGTGTCTCTGTGTTGAGAGGTCTTAGCTGTTTTTATCAAGGGAATATGTTCGGCCAGATACTATAGAAAAACAAAACAGGAGACCGCATGAACCTGGCATTACTACTGCCACTGATAGGCATACCCCTGGTCGTCATCGGCTTTGCACTGCGCTTCAACCCCTTGCTCGTTGTTACCGTCGCCGGCCTCGGTACAGGCTTTGCCGTCGGTATGGATTTCATGAGCCTGCTGGAAACTTTTGGTGAAAAATTCCTCAATAGCAGGCAACTCACCAGTTCATTATTGATACTACCCATCATCGGCTTGCTGGAACACTATGGCTTGCGTGAACGCGCCCAGCAGTGGGTGGCGAGCATACGCAGCGCCACGACGGGTCGCATCCTCATGCTGTACTTTGTCGTACGTGAAGCCAGCGCCGCCATGGGTTTGCTGAGTCTGGGCGGACAGGCGCAAACTGTGCGGCCTTTGCTGTCACCAATGGCTGAAGGTGCCGCTAGCAATTTGCATGGCGACTTGCCACCTGTAATACGCGACCGCATCGCTGCCCACGCCGCTGCCTGTGATAATGTCGCCCTGTTTTTTGGCGAAGATATCTTTATTGCCTTTGGTGCAGTATTGCTGATGACGGCCTTTTTGAAGGAAAATGGTATCAATGGTATTGAGCCGCTGGCGATAGGTATCTGGGGCATACCAACGGCATTGTGTGCCTTGCTCATACACCTGTTCCGTCTGTCGCGGCTGGACGCCAGCATTGCCAAAGACATTGCGGCCTGGCAGAAGATTAATCAAGCAGATCAGGCAAATGCGGTGGTGAACGCATGAACAGCCTGGTCAGCATTAATCTGGTTCTTTACCTCATCGGCATCGTCGTCATGCTGGTGGCTTATATGACGCTGCGCGATACCAGTAACCCGCGCCGTATCACAACGGCCTTGTTCTGGTTCCTGTTCGGCTTCAGCTTTTTGTTTGGCGACCTCATGCTGGCCACGCTGGGCAAGCCGCTGACTTACCGCATTGTTGGCATTACGGTCTTGTTGATGGCGGTGCTGGCAGGCGCGAATTTACTGGGCATGGGCAAGCACGTGGATCATGGCAGGCCAGCGCGCCTGCACATTACCAACAAACTTGGTAACCGCATCTTTATCCCGGCACTGACGATACCTATCGTTACTGTCATATTGACTGTGGTGGTGAAAGACTTTCAGATTGGTAGTTGGTTTTTGCTGGACCAAAAGAATTTGACCCTGACTGCGCTATGCATAGCCTGTATCTGCGCTCTGGGCCTGGCTTGCCTGTACACCCGTGGCACGCCGCTACAAGCCGTGCGCGAGTCGCGGCGCCTGGTAGATGCCATAGGCTGGGCGTTGATTTTGCCGCAAATGCTGGCCATGCTGGGTGGTGTGTTTGTTGCTGCCAAAACCGGGCAAGCTATACAGGACATCGTCAAACTTTTCATCAACCCCGACAGCCGCCTGACCCTGATCATCATGTATTGCACAGGCATGGCCTTGTTCACCATGATCATGGGCAATGCTTTTGCGGCTTTCCCCGTCATGACTGCCGGTATCGCCTTGCCATTCCTGATCAACCAGCACCATGCCAATCCGGCCGCGCTGGTGGCGATAGGCATGTTCTCTGGCTATTGCGGCACCCTGATGACACCGATGGCCGCTAACTTCAATATAGTGCCTGCGGCCTTATTGGAGTTGCAAGATAAGTATCAAGTGATTAAAGTGCAGATACCGACAGCCCTGCTGGTGCTGACCTGCAATATCCTGTTAATACATTTCTTTGTTTTTCCCTGAGTGGCCTGGAGGCTGGCATGAAACGCATTTTACTGACGGGATTTGATCCCTTTGGCGGCGAGCAAAGCAATCCCTCCTGGGAAGTGGTGCGCAGGCTGGATGGCTTGCTCATCGGTGACAATCACCAGATCGTCAGCGCCCGCCTGCCTTGTGAATTCACGAATTCCCTGCAGATACTGGACGCCGCACTCAGGCAGCATCATCCCGCGATTGTGATAGGCCTGGGCCAGGCTGGTGGACGTGCCGACATCAGCCTGGAGCGTATCGCCATCAATATTGATGATGCCCGCATACCCGACAATGTCGGCGTACAACCTGTAGATGTACCTGTGGTAGAGGGCGGCCCCGCTGCCTATTTCACCAGCCTGCCTATCAAGGCCATAGCGCAGGAACTGCATTTGAGTGGCATACCCGCATCGATTTCACAGACCGCTGGCACCTTTGTCTGCAACCATGTGTTTTATGGTCTCATGCATCTGGCAAGCAAGGCAGACAGTGGCATACAAAGAGCTGGCTTTATCCACATCCCCTATCTGCCTGAGCAGGCCGTGGCCCATGCTGGAGCCGCCAGCATGCCGCTGGAAATGCTAAAGACAGCGATACTGAAAGTGCTTGAGAGTGTATTGAAGACCGACAAGGATTTACGTATTGCCGGCGGGGCGACTCATTAGGCGGGAAGGTTCACTCGAAGTTACAACTGCGTTGCAGCTTCGCGCTTGATAGCCTAATACTAATTGAAGATGGTGATGCTGTCGGTGTGCTGATGGTGGTGCCAATGCTGATACCGACAGCCATACCTTAGCGCAGTTTTGGCATATCAGACTGCTTGCCCTGCAAGCCTTCTGCTTCCAGATTCTTGTCTGCTTCACTATCAACGCACACTTGGGTGTCATTGACGGCTTTGTTTTTGGACTTGGCCGTGGAGTCGCTCTTGTCTGCGGGCAAGTTTTTCTCTACCTTTTTGACCAGCACTTCAGCTGCAGGTGCGTATGGACGGAAGTAGGAAATCAATTGGGCGTCCAGGTTGGATACTGCCAAAGGTGCGGCACTGGCGATCAGCATCGTGCCCAGCATGCAACTGGCTATGCCCAGTTTGACCAGTAAATTCAGTCTCGTTTTCATTTTTATCCCTTTTTACGACGGCGCAGCTGTTTCAGAGTGACAGTCTGGCAAGACTCTGTGCAAAGAACATGCCAGCACCTAAAACAAGTGAGAATTCAAATTTCAGGGGCCATACGTGTTGCAAATCAGGCAGCAAAGTGTCCGCTTGTGTATAGATGGGTGGACACTTCGGACACTGCGGACACTTTCATCAGACTTTTCAGTCAGGCCTGTGATGAATCATTTTAGACCATCATTGAACTTCATGAGCAAACCTTTTGGCCCTACTGCCCAGCCGTTTTTTGCATTTGCAAAAGCTACTGTATTGACTGGCGTTTTATCCAGCACCTTCCAGGTTTTGCCTGCATCATGTGAGATGCCTGAACCTGCCAGGCCTGCTGCAACATAGGTCTTTGCTGCGCCCGGTACGGTGGCTATCACAGACAAAAAGCCCTGCGGTAATACCTGGGCTGGCTGCCAGGTCTGGCCGCCGTCCTCAGTACGTGCACCGTTGAGGCTGTTGAGTTGCGGGAGTTTGTAATCACCGCCTACTGCCATGCCATTTTTTTCATCCAGAAACGCTACCGAGAACGCACCTTTGCTGGCAGCTGCGGCAGGCAGGGGCAGCGTGGCTGCTGACCAGCTTATGCCGCCATCTGCGCTGGCATAAGCCCGCGCCTGGCTGGCACCGCCAGTGACTATCCATGCATGCTGGCTGCCATAAGTGGCCACACAGGTGCCGCTGGCGGCAAATGCGCCTTCATTGGGGAGGGCGGTTAGACCGGGGTGTTTGTTTTCTTGCCAGTTCAGGCCGCCGTCTGCCGTTATCAGTATCTGGAATTGGCCATCGACCGGGTCGCCAAACAAGATGCCCTGTTTGGTGCTGGAAAAAGAGATCGCATCCCAAAAGCCTGTCTTCGCTTCATTGGTTTTGAGCAATTGCCAACTGCTGCCGCCATCCCTGGTTTCATACAGACGCGACAGGGCACCCGGCCCGGCGCTCATGATAATAGCGTGCCTGGCATCAAAGGCATGGATGTCACGAAAATCCAGGCCTTCTGCACCTGCTACCTCCATCACTTGCCAGCGTTCACCATCGGTAGTGCGCAACACCGTGGCCTTGGCACCGCTGGCCCATGCAATCTTGGGGCTGACGACAGACAGGCCGCGTAATTCAACTTCAGTGCCACTGGTTTGTGGGACCCAGGCGTCGCCAGCACAGGCAACATTAGCGATATTGAATACACTGAACAGGATTACGCAGCCAATACGAGCAAGTTTCATGAGGATATGAACAAGGAATAATCGTGATGCTATTGTAATCCTTGCATTCCTTATTTATGCACTAGCAAGCGTATAAAATTCGCATTCATGGTGTTCAGGGTTTCTTGCAACAAAGACCGCAAGCCTGATGGGACATTGCCTGAGTTAAGCTCGGCCTGTTGCTCCAGTTGCCGCATTTGCCTGATAGTCGCCAGTGCAGCCGCACTGATACCGTCGTCCGCTTGCAGGGCGGCACGTTCACCCTTGAGTGCAGTCATCTCGCGCAATTGCCCGACTTCAATTTGCTCCCGGCGCAAAGTGAACTTGCTGCTGATGTCAAACTTCAGCAAGTGTTCATCGGCATTCAATCGTGCATCGACATCGGTATGGCTGGTGAACTTGACGATGATGGCGACCAGCTCTATCGTCAAAAACCACAGTAGCCACCAAATGAATTGCAAGCGCCTGTGCATATCGTTTTGCAGCATGTCCCAGGTGGCTGCGAAGTCAGCCGCAAAACCTGCATGGGATGCTGCCTGTATGTGTTCAGTCTGGGTTTTTTCCAGTACTTGCGCATCGGCCCTGGCTTTGCTGGCGATGACATTGGCCTCATGGCGTTCTTCTGCGACTTGCGCTTTCTCTGCCAGTTTTTCTTTACGCCAGGCGATCAGAGTCGTGTTGATGTCTTGCTCTTGTCGCAGGCATCTGGCTTTGGCAGTGTTGATGCGGTTTTGTGCAGCGCTGATTTTTTGTTCGAGCAAGACAGCCTGCTCAGGCAATGCGACAGTCAGGGCTTTGCGCCAGTTGGCGATCTGCGCATTGGCGCGTCGCTCCTCAACTTTTGCCTGTTCACGCAGGGTCTGTAATTGCTGGCGCATCTCTGCCATTTGCGGTGGCTCGCTGTGCAGTTTGTCTTCTGCCTTTTGCAACTTGTCATCCAGCGCTGCTACATCCTGTTGAAGCGTTGGCAAGCCAGTTGCCAGTTGCGCGCTTTGCAGGTTTTGTATCAGGCGGGTGCGTTCCAGTTCGCCGGTTTTTACCGTGATCTCGGCACGGTTGCTATCGACAAAAAAAGGATAGACCATGGTAATTGCGGATAACAGTGCCAGCAGGCTGCGCCAAAACAGGCCCATGCTCTTTGCCCGCCAACCGGCATCTGATTGTATCGACATGATCATCTGCCGTTCCAGGCACCACTGGAATACCGCCCACAAACAACCGGCAATGATGGCACCGGTGCTGCTGACATTCACCATGCTGGCCAGCATATGTGCCATGCCATAACCGGCAAACAGGGCAAAGAAAATCACCAGCGCACCTATGCCAAAATACTTGTGGCGGCCACGTGCATACAGGTAATTGCCATTGCTGTCCTGTGCATCCAGCACTTTGAGGCTGACTGCTGCTGACAGAGCTAACAAGGACTTGGCTGCGTGTGCCAGTGCTTGCACGAAAGTATGTTCATTGAGATTGCGCATGCTTTACATATTCCTGAACAAGACCATGAAGGGCTGGCTGACGCTCAGCGTCTCCGGCCTGATCTTGAGTTTGACCAGACCCTTGCCACTATCGTCGCGGCTGATCGAGGCAATCGCCCTCAGGTTGACGATGGTGGAGCGATGTATCTGTTTGAACATGCTGTTGTCCAGCACTTGCAGTAAATCGCGTATGGGTTTGCGCAGCAGCGATTCACCCTCAGCCGTCATGACCACGGTGTATTTGCTGTCTGCCTGGAAGTAGGCAATATCATCGACCATGATGAGCCGGGTTTCATTGCCGACGCTGGCGGTGATCCACACCAGCGGCGCAGGTTTGGGCATGTCCGCCGGACCACCGCTGAGCTGGCGTACCAGGGTGCTGATAGCCTGCAAATCAGCCGTGCCGGTCAGCGCACGCATCTGCAGGCGCTTGACGGTAGCGAGCAGCCTGTCCTGGGTAATTGGCTTCAACAGATAATCGACCGCACCTTTTTCAAAGGCATCAATCGCATACTGGTTATAGGCAGTGACGAACACGATCTGGCTTTGTGGGCTGACCTCGGTCATGGCAGCGGCTACTTCCAGTCCGCTCAAACCTGGCATACGTATATCAAGGAACACTACATCTGGTTGATGCATGGCAATGGCTTCCAGCGCACTGCCGCCATCTTCACAGGCAGCGGCGATTTCCAGCTCTGGCCAGGCCAGGCTCAGTTGCTGCAACAGGGCTTCGCGCAGCAGGCTCTCATCTTCGGCGACAACGCACTTAGGCATGTTGTTCTCCCTTGGCAGTTACAACAGGTACGGTGATGGTCGCAGCAACCCCGCTGGGGAAATTACCGACCAGTACAAAACTCGCCGCATTGCCATGCGCCAAACGCAGGCGCTCACGTACATTCTTCAACCCTATGCCAGTACCGCCAATTTCTGTCCCCAGGCCATTGCCGTCATCAGCCACTGTGACGGCGACATTGCCCTCATGCTGCCTGGCGATGATCCATATCGTGCCGCCGCCAGTCTTGGGTTCCAGGCCATGCTTGATGGCGTTTTCCACCAGGGTTTGCAGCATCATCATGGGGAAGGGCAGGGCTTTCAATTCTGTTGGTACCTGGATTTGTATGTTGAGGCGTGTGCCCATGCGTATCTTCATGATATCGAGATAGGCGATGGATCGTTCCAGTTCTTCGCCTATGCTTGATGCTGTATCTTCGGTGCGTGGCAATGAATGGCGCAGGTAGGTAATCAGATTGCCCAGCATCTGGTCAGCCGCCGCTGGATCAGCGCGTGTCAATAATTGCGCACTGGCCAGAGTGTTGTACAGGAAGTGTGGTTCTACCTGGGCATGCAGCAAATTGAGTTTGGCGACCGTCAATTCTTTTTCCGTCACAGATTGCGCTGCACTGGCTTTTTCCTTGCGCCTGCGTTCTGCAATGCGGCGGGTAATGGCGCGGGTGATGGCTTCTGCATTTTCCAGGTTGGTACCATTATCAACGAGGAAAAAATCTGTCCAGGCCGGGCGCTCAGGTTCGCAAATCAGGGTCAGGCTGCCTATGCCATCGCCGGGAGTGATGGTGGCGAGAATCTGGTTGCGTTTGGTCGTCAAGAAATCAAGTACCTTCAATTCATCAATGAAGTTAGCCTGGTAGGGGTCTATGCGCTTGATCTTGGCGCGTATTTGCAGGCTGTCCCTGGCGCTCTCGGTATCTTCTGCACCCGGCAATTCGCGGATGGCGGCATCGACCAGTTCAAAAGCTTCACTGGCTTCCAGCGGGATTTCTATCTGGCGGCGTTGGCGATTGGCCAGCGTGTTGGTATCAACCTTGCTGGCAATTAGACGCACCCGACGCACATGCGAGAAGCTGATCCCCATGACCAGGGCCACGAGACTGAAAGGGATGAGAATAAACTCACCTGGCAAGTGGTTTCTGAAAATGCCATTCACGATCAAGATCGTGGTGAACATGATCAGCAATCCCCAGCCAAAACTGGAGCGTAAGATAAACCAGATAGTCGTGAACATTGTTATTTCCTTCTTATTTGCGATTGCTGCCAAGAATAATTGCCTGCGCGGCTTTCGTCTCGCATTTTCCGACGAAAGCAAAAAAAAACTGACGAGTCCAAGATTTTGGGGCATGGAAGCCCTGCAGTATTGAAGGCGTATTGAATTTCAGTAAATTTTTCTGAACTTGGTGCGACAATGCTGTTTTGATGTATTTTTAAACATAGGAGCATATATGGACATCGATCCTCTGGAAACCGTAGAGCAATTAACAGAGCAACAGGAAGATGCCAAACAAGACAAGGCAAGCAACCAATTGAATATCTGGGTTGCCATTACTGTCGCTTTGCTGGCGACTTTCATGGGTATATGCAAGGTCAAGGATGACAATATCGTCCAGGCCATGCAGCAATCACAGGCCAACAAGATAGATCACTGGGCGTTTTACCAGGCGCGCAATATGCGGGAAGAACTGGCCAAATCAACGGAGCTGCAACTGCGCCTGGCTTCCAAAAATGTCCCTGCCGACCAGAAAGCAGAATATCAGGCCGCTATCGATAGCTATGCAAAACTGGCGAAAGAGCAGCACGACAAAAAAGAAGAACTGAAAAAACAGGCTGAGCAAGACCAGGTCGATTATGACAACGCCAATTACAAGGACGACCAGTTCGACTTGTCAGATGCCTTGCTGGCGATTGCCATCTCCTTGCTGGCAGTCACTGCGCTGACCAAACAGCGCTGGCTATATTTCGTGACCCTGGTTCCTACCGGTTTTGGTGTGCTGATGGGTCTGGCAGGTTTGATGGGTTGGCATATACATCCAACGGCGCTGGTGGCTTTGTTGTCTTGAGATAATAGGTAATTACAGAAATACGGTAGTAACGAAGACATAAATCCGTGTTTGGATAATTGAATTTATGCTATCTTATTTGGCGGTTGCCGGGTTGGGCGAAAATTCTTTTGAGCGAAAGATTTGATAAATTCGCTGTCAAACTCGCTATCAAATTTTCTGTTAAATTTTTCTTTACCTCACCGACCCTCTAACCCAGCACAAAGGTTTTATATGGATATCAAACTGAACTTCATCAACCGGTCGAATGACTTGAATAATTCCAGTGTCGTGATTTTTCAAAAAAACCTTGCGACCAATTTTGATGAGACTGCCGTAGCATGGAAGGTCATAGAAAATTGCGGCGTTGGTGATAATCACCCTTTTGCGTATCCAATAAGTTCTCAAGTGAGTGCAAGTGATTCATGGGGTAATTACACGCCCCAACTCGCTGCGCAAAATGGAAATTTGTTCCATGTTGCTTTGAGTAACTCTGGCACACAATTATCACTGGCTGGCGATGCGGGCAATCCGGCGCAGATACATGTAGCAAATGAATTGACCAAAGGAGCTATCAATGCGTCGATTTACAAGGATGGTTCTTTGCTGGCGACTCACACATCCATCGCACCAGCGCAAAAAGCCGCTTTTGAGTTCAAACCTGTCATCTGGATAGGCGTTGCCTCAGAGGTGGCCCAGGGGCAGGTCATGAATTCTGCGATCATCTCCAACATCAATACCGAACTGTCTTTGCTTGGTATTGCCGAGGCCGATATCGTCATGACAGGCGGCGGCCCCGGTGCCAATTCCACACCTTTTGCTTTTCATTTTGAAAATATACGCTACGCCTGAAACCACGCCGGCAAAACCTGACATGTCCTGATGCACTCAGGTTTGACTCAGGGCTTGCCGGGCGGATCAAGCCGTATTACTGCCATCGGTGGTGGCTCATTCGGTAGCCACTTCTGATGGATGCGGGCGAATTGGCCTTCCTTCTTCAGCCAGCGCAAGGCATCTTCCCAGACCTTGATCGTGGCTGGCGAGGTGGAGGTGGAGAATGCCAGGTACAGTTCCAGACTGTCGAGGACTTTGACTTTTTCCACATCATCTGCAGTGTGGCCTATTTCCTTGAGCACCGATGAAACTACCAGGCTGCCTTCCACCCATAAATCGAATCGTTTGGCCAGCAGCATATTCGCAATGATTTGCGGTGTCGGTGCCTGTTCTATATTTTGAAAGCCCTTCTTGCGCGCGGTATCTGCGAAGATGCTGGAACGATAGGCGCCTACCTTGAGTTTTTGTATTTCATCGCCCATGCTATGCAGACGAGCGGCATTGCCTTTGCGGGTATATAAAGATGTGGTTGAGACCGCAATCGGACCTAGCAGGACCATGAGTTTTTCGCGCTCTTCAGAACGCCCAACCGTAAACAACAGGGTATTGGGTTCTTCCAGCAAGGCCTTGTAGCCGCGTGCCCAGGGTACGACTTGTATGGGTTGGCTGTTGCCTATGTGTGCCTGCATGGCTTGCACGACCTCAACAGCCATGCCCTCTGCCTTATTGCCACTGCCAAAGCTGATGGGAGGCCAGTCTTCGGTGAAAATTTGCAAATCTTGTGCCATTGCAGGCATCATCAAGCCGGGCAATGCCAGCATACCAAGCAGCAGGATGTTAAGCAGGTGCGAATAAGCCTTGCAGGTGGAGAGATTTTCCCGGCGCATCTTGAACCATTATCTTGTTATGCAAAATGTAAGTAGCATTTGCGGACTGCGATGATAGTGTCTTGCGTGTGTATTGCATTACCGGAATTTACAACAATTGTTGCGCTGAAGATAGCTGTACGCAAAAACTGTGTCGCTTATGACGCATGCCGACACAGTTTTCTACAAATGGAATTTGAGTTTCTGGCAGCTTGTCAGTTTTTTTCAGCAGATGGTTTTTCTGTCATCCTCAATTCCAATGCCTTTTTAAATTCTGTGAAACTACCGCTGCGGCCATGTACGCCAACTAGTTGCTGGACTTGCAGCTGATGTTGTGTGATCAGGCTGTCCAGCTCCAGGCCTACATCAAACACCGGTGGGATGGGGCCGATTTCAGGCAGGTAAAACAGGTCACCCTGAAACAGCGTCTGGGTGCTTTTGTCATAAGCTATCAGCATATCAGATGCGTGGCTGCTGACGATGGGATAAATGTGTATGCTGCGGCCACCGAGGTCGATATCAAACACGCTGGTGACTTCCTGTACCTTGCTGGCGACTGCCTGGCCCAGTTGCCGTTCGATGGCCAGGCGGCCATCCTTGCCCGCGAGAATGTGCAGGCCATCCTGTATGTATGACGGCGTACCGGCTATGTGGTCGCGATGGCTATGTGACAGTACCATGTAGGCCAGCTTGCGGCCAGGAGCTGTCTGTTCTATCAATGTCCTGACTTTGGCTGCTTCTGCTGCGCTGACAGGCGCATCATAGATTGCCACGCTATGTGTACCGACCGAGAAAGCCGTGTGATAGCCAGACTCACTACCATCAACCCGGTAAGTGCCGGGGGCTATCATGGTGGCACGCAGTGCTCCCTTGTCCTGTTTTTCTATATACGTTGCGGGCAGCGCAAAGCTGTGGGCATTAACATGTTCTGCTGCCGCCGCACTGATCTTCCATTGCAGTACCAGCCGCCCACCGTCTTTTACTGTGATCTGCCGGGGTTGCCTGAAATTTTGCATACTGTTGTAATCGGCGTATTCATAAGTGGAGGCCGCGGTTTTTGCACTCAATACCTGGCCGCTGCTGCGCTCTATGATCATGCTGGCAGGGCGGCCTGCGACATCATTGAAATTCACTTGCTGGTAATTTTTATTTTCAGCACCGGGCAAATCGATGGGCATGCGCATGCTGCCAAGTTCCAGCAAGAGTACCGGGCTCAGGAATAGCAGGTCGGCATATTCATTGCGTGCCTCAGCTGCATTCTCGCGCTCTATCTCTATGCCTTGCCGCCATTGCAGCAAATCCACCGCTGCCGCACCGTCTTTGTCGCCAGTCGTCAGAAATTGAAAGCGTATATTGCCTGGCCAAACAGATTCACTGATGGTGCGAAACCTCCCATCTTTTTGTAGTATTACTTGCTGCTTGAGTTTGATTTCTTGTTGTGCATTTTGTGGTGTCGCTGCCTGGTGTAATGCAAAACGCACGCCCCGCATCTCCAGCGTGATTGCAAAAGCAGAGGGCATGTCTTGCGCCTTGATGCGGCTGGCAGAAAACAAAATACAGATACCGGTAGCAGCCAGTATCAGCCGCAAGCTATGTGATGCATGCATGGTCGTCTCTCTTTATTGGGTGAAGGTAGTGAAGCTGTCAGCCTTGATATGGCACACAGCTTTGGGCAAGAGACGGCAAGCCTGGTTCAAAAAATCCAAACCTCGGCAGCAAGCTTTCGTCACATCACAGTAAAGCGTGAGAGAGTAAGGAGGGAAATACAGGAATGATGATGAAAATGAAAATGAAAATGAAAAGGGGGAGGGGAAGGGGCTCGATTGCCACATCCGCCGCGAGACATGCGTGTCAGCTCAAGCAGCTTTAGAAAACGCGACGAAAAAACCAGCCTGCAATCCCTGTGACAGGGCAGGCTGGTTTTTTTTGCGGGGCATTAGGTTCTAGCGTTCGCTCAGACCACGCATCTTCGCATTGCGTGCATCATCCTTTTCTTTTGCCGGTTCTGCCCTTGGTGCCGGAGCTGGCGCTTGTGCCGGGGTTGGCATGGCCCGTGGAGCCGGGGCTGCTACTGGAGCAGGAGCCGGTGTATGCACTATCGCCGGTGCCGGAGCCTGTCTCTGTTCCATTCTTGGCTCCATCCTCTGTTCCATGCGTGGAGCCTGCTGTGGTGCTGGCTGTATCATGGGTTGAGGTGCCTGTCTTTCTACCGGTCTTTCCACAGGCCGCTCTACCGGTGCGACTGGCACTGGTCTCTCCCTGACTCGTTCAACCGGTCTTTCATTGCCACGGTCTATACGCTCTGGCTGGCGTTCCACACGTATTTCCTGTGCTGGATTATTGTTGATGCCATTGCCATATCTGGAAGACCTGTCATTGTTTTCAGCTGGTCTGTTTTGGTTCACAGGATTGGGGCTGCCCATGATCGCATTATTGACCGGGGCATTCGCAGCAGGCGAGCGCACAGGTGGATTACTGATAACATTGACCGGCGGTGCCACATTCGGTGCAGCATTATTGTTTGGTTGCACATTCACTGTTGCCGCTGGTGGATTAGCTGATGGATTATTCAGTTGCGGACGCTGATAGACATTGTTGCCCTGGTTGACGTTGTTAGGCGCACCATTGCCATAGATGCGGGGCGCGTTACCCTGTGTTTCCGGGCTGCGGTTCATATTACCCACGCCCTGATTGGATGGGTTATTCGCAGGGGCAAGACTATTACCGTTGGCAGGTGGCGTATTAACTGCATTTGAAATAATGCCCGACACAGTATTTGGCTGTGCATTCGGTGTTGCGACTGCATTATTTTGTCCACGTGGGTTGCCATTGATTTCTGCCGGGCGGTTTACTGGCCTGGCTTCATTCGGGTTCAGGTTGGTGATTGTGCCCACGCGGTCATTGCGTGCCGGTGGCATGTCCAGATTTCTTTGCCTGAATTGTTCAGCGTTACGCAAGTTGCCCTGGCGTGCTTCGCCAAAACGGTTATTACTGACCGGCGTGATATTCGGTGCCTCTGTGACTACTACCGGGGCCTGGCGGTTTTGTACTGCTGCAACAGGGTTTCTGGAGACTGGCAATACATGCTCACCGCGTACAAAGGTGTTGGTGGGTACGATGGTCACGGCATTACGCACGCCCTGGTTCACAAAGCGGGCATTCGTGATCGTGCTGTTGACCACCATGTTTTGATTCAGGCGTTGTATGTATTGGTTACTATGAGCGTAACCTGGCTTATAGACTTCACCAGGCCCTAGCGGGAACCAGGCAACCGAAGGATGTGAACCCGGCTTGGAGCCATAATAATTATTGATGTAAGTGTTGCCGCCGACAAAAGCTACCAGCGCCGGTGCATATACCGGACGGATATGATGCTGGCGCGGTCCGGGCACCCAGGCCCAGCGTGTACCTACATAGGCCCAGCGGCCATAGTGATAAGGTGCAAATCCCCAAGGGGCACGATCTACCCAGGTCCAGCCCCAGGGCGCAACCCAGACCCAGCTACCATCGCGGTACGGCGCCCAAGTCGCGCTGACCTGGCGCGGGTACCAGACTGCGCCATAATCGCTGGTGGTTTCCCATGAACCATATTGATCAAGCTGTTCATAGCCTATGACTTCGCGCGAGACATAGCGCACGGTTTCTACACTTTCTTCTGCACGGTCGCGGTCTGCTGCCCACATATCAAAAGTATCTGGCGGCGGTACATAGCCTATCATCGTATGTTGCAGATTCGCTCCAGAGAAGCGCGACTGCTCACCCTGTCTTATCGTGACAGTATCACGCTCGCCACGGGCAATCGCGGTACCACGCCGCACCACTACGGTGGTGGTATTGTCGTCGTTGACATTGATACGGTATTCACCTGGCTCTTGCAGTGAGAACACCAGGTTGGGTGTGCGGATGTCAAAGTTTTCTCTATTGTTGAGCTCACGCACGCGTATCACCATGCTGCCCTGGTTCAGGTCGATTTGCGTATTGTCATCATCAAGCAGGCTAAAGCTCATGCGTGTGTTTTCTGCCAGGCGCAAGGCATTCGGGCCTACATGCATTTCTGCCCTGCCCGCATAGGGCACCTGCAGGCTATCGCCGGTAGAGATGGGGCGATTTTGCACCAATAAGCTCCAGCTATTACTGCCCGCATCGGCAAAACTGACATTGCCGTAGGAGTAACTGACCCTGGCGACACGGCCTGGCGGCTCATCCTGTGCGTGGGCCACGCCTATGTAAAACAGGCTGGCAACAGCCAGGGCAGCAATTTTCAATAAGGGTTTGCTACGCGATTGAGTATATGCTGACATGAATTTCTTCCTGCGCGAGTAATGTGGGTGAGCAAATTTGCTCCTTAATTACCTTAACGCACGAGCAGGGGTTTTGGATGTCAGGTATTTCACATTATTTGGAATTTCTGCTGTGCATTGCACAAGTGCTTGATTTTGTTCGACTAAATCCCCATGTTCTTGATCTTGCCCAGCCATTGCTGACCCAGGGTGACCAATTCTGCATTGAATTCTGGCTCCAAAGAAAAATGCCCCCAGTCAATTTCTGCATACGTTTTTTGACCTGACAGGCGCTGATAACAATCGCGTGTCATTTGTGGGTTGACCATCTTGTCCCGCTTTTGGTTGATGACCAGTACGGGCACTTGTGTATTTGCTTCCAGCGGGATCACAAATGCGGTATCGAGCATGCTGGCGAAGTAGCGTGCCGTCACCGTACGCAGGGTCAATGGGTCGGACTGCCATTTGGCGTAAAAGCCGGTTGCCAGATCGCGTTCATCCATCATGTTTTCAAAACGCGCCAGCGGGCGGTAGGGCAGGCGCATGCGTGGTGCCAGTTTTGCCAGCAGAACGCTCATGGCTCTGCATGCTTTGGCCAGGCCGGGGATGTTTGCCAAGGCTGCAAAGCGGGTAAACGCCAGGCCCGTGACGGGGTCACCAAAGTCATACAGGTTAAGGCAAACAGCCGCGACCGGTGGTCGGCCCTGTTTTGCCAGCACGGCAGCGGCGGCGTACGTCAGGCCACCACCTATGCTGCCCCCACAAAGGTAGAGCGGGCCGCTAAACTCTGTTCTTGCCCAGGCTGCCACATCGACGATGTTTTGCACAGCCTCTGCCACGGTAAAGTCGCCCATCGCGCCGCCAGAGCGTCCCTGACCTTTCTGGTCAGGCACGATGACGGTATAGCCCTGCTCATAAAAAGCGAGGGCCAGGCCAACAAACAAACCTCCATAGCCACCGCCACCGTGATTCAATATCAGCACAGGGGCAGTTTTATCCTGTTGCCGGTACAGGTCTATATGCAACTCCACTCCTGTCGATAGTAGGTGGCGGGTTTGCACTACGGCCAGCACGCGTGCCAGCAGAGCTGGGTCGTGATAGCAGTGCCAGTAAGTCTGGCTGGAGCGTGCCTGATTCATATTGATATTCATATTCATATTCATATTCATGCTGCGATAGTCCGGTCAATGTTTGTCGGACTATAATATGAATAATCATTCATATTGTCTATTCGCATTCAGGAGCTGCTTATTGCCATGAGTAAATCACGTGGTCAGCCTCTCACCCGGCCTTTAAAACAGCCTTCCCAGCAGCGATCCAGGGTCACAGTGCAAGCCATACTGGAAGCAGCTATTCATATTTTCGATGAATTTGGCTATGCCGCAGGCACTACTTCACGTATCGCCAGCCGCGCCGGGGTCTCGATAGGTTCACTCTACCAATACTTCCCCAACAAGGACTCGATATTGACGGCATTGGCCGAGCAGCATCTGGCCGAGGGACTGGCTCTCAGCATGCGCCTGCTTGAGACCCTGCGCACGACCACACAAGCGCTGGAGCCGGTATTGCATGACATCGTCGGCCACATGATTGCCTTGCATGAGCACAATCCAGGTTTGCACAGGTTGTTATATGAAGAAGGCTTGCTGCCAGCACAATTGCGGCAGACTGCGAAGCAGGCAGAACAGTTTTTGATAGAAGAAGTGGCACGCAGCCTGAGTTTGCGAGCTGACGTTGCAGCAGTTGCTGACCGCCAGATGCAGGCTTATTTTGTCGTGCATGCGATTGAGCATTTCACGCACAGGCTGGTAATAGACCAGGCACCGGTGGAGTTTCAGTTGCGGGGGAAGAGTGAATTGGTCGGTATGCTGCAAAGGTATTTGCAGGCATAGACCTGGACGGGGCGTAGGTTGTGCGAAGCTTCGTAGGTTGGGCTACGCTTTACCAGCCCAACACTGGGCTTCTGCAAACGTATACGTTATTTAAACGCCGAGTGTTGGGCTGGTACCCCGCAGCCCAACCTACAAACGCAGCCCAACCTACGAATGTACAACTACATCATCACATTAATAATGGCATTACCTATCCCCAGGATAGCCGCACCCGAGATCAACCCTGCACTGATAGCCTCACAACCCTCTACCCAGAAAGTATGGCCTTTCGTGCCTTTTTCAGCATTCCGCTTGCCCATGTACCAGAAGATCAAGGCACCCAGCCACATCGCGAAGCAGGATTCTGGTGGCAAGACTACGCCCAAGCCTATGGATACTGAAGACAGCGGCAAGCGGCCACGGGTGATGACATTGGTCACTTCAATGAACACTGCGCACAGGCCCGCTACCGCCATGGCGATGATGGCAGAAGTCGGCAAGCCACTGACGCCCTTGGCAATGATCTCGGCCACACCCTTCCACTGCAAGGCAGACGGGAAGGCGAATTGCTCACTGACGATAGTCGCCGTGCTGCGCAAGCCATTTGCATCTGGTGGCAGGAACAACAGGAAGAACAGCGGCACGCAAGCCAGTGCACCAGAGACGATACCAATGATATGACCGATGACCTGGTGGCGCGGCTTGCCACCCAGCATATAACCAGGCTTGATATCAGACAGCAGTGACGACGCATTGAAGGCGATGTCTGCAGTCATACCGGCTGGTAAAAGGTTATTGGCCGGATTGCTGCGGTCTATCGCGCCCATGCTGAATTGCGTGATCTTGGCCAGCGCACCAATAGGTGCCCAGGAAGTCAGCGCCATGGCATTGATACAGATGATGGTCAGCACAAAAATCAGCGGGAAGGCAATCAGCGCCATGATGTAAGGCACGCCAAACAGGGTATTCACCAGCCAGGCAGCAAGTGCACACAGGATAGGTACACCTACATAAGAAATCCACAGCGGTACTTCTATATCCTTCAAAGGATCGGGTCCGGACTCTTTTTCTTTCTTGCCGCCGCCAGTCATGGATTTGAAGGCCGCCTTGAACAGCTTAGGTTTGGCCAGCAAACCAACCATGGAGCCCACCACCATCATCGTCACTGCCCACCACAGGCCCCACTGGTTGACAATCTCGGTACGGGAAATGGCGACTACCGTGCCATTTGGCAAAGTGCGCGCAGCGATATCGCCGTTTTGTATCATCCACGGCGCGAGGATCACAAAGTTGATGAAAGCACCCAGCATGACGCTGCTGGCAACCCGTATGCCCATCAGGCCACCAACGCCAAACATCGCAACGTCCAGATTCAGGCGCAGGCCGAGTTGACGTATATCGGTACCCATGATCTTGGGTATCCACCACTGGAACTTCATGGCTGCCGTGTAGTAATAAGTATCCATGCGCTCAGGCAGGTTCCAGGCTTCTGTCATGCCTGCCCATTTGTCCATGCGCAAAATCTTGAACTGTATCAGCCGCATCCAGCCATCGCTGACGATGATCTGGTACAAACCGGCAAACAAACTGGTATAACCGAGCAGCTTGGCCTTGTAGATGCCACCGCCTGCACCGTCGGTGTAGAGCGAGTCAAGTACCACGCCACAGGCGCGGCCTTCGGGGAAGGGCAATTGGTCTTCATTGACAAAGCGGCGTTTCAGCGGGAAGGCGACCAGCACACCTATCAGCGCGACCACCACGACCCAGATCAGCATCTGCCACCAGGGGATGATCTTGCCGGTGATCAGCATATACGCCGCCAGGCTGGAAATCATGGGGTTGACCATGTAGCCAGCAGCAGTGGCGACCGATTGCGTGAGGTTGTTTTCCAGTATGCTGTAGTCGGCAGTCACGCCCATGCTATGCAAAATCTTGAAAATCGCAAACGACAAAATCACCGAAGTCAGGCCTACACCAATACCTATACCGGTCTTGGCACCGATATACAATGCCGTGGCGGCCAGTATGCCACCCAGCAAGAAACCTGTCAGGGCAGAGCGCAGGGTGAGCTGTGCCATGTCCTTGCGGTAGATATTATCAAACCACCACTGATCCTTCTGTCGTCGTGTCCAGGTGCGTATCTGTTCATCATCAAGCTGTTGCAGAGCCATGTATCCTCCATTTTTATTAAGGACTGACGCAAAACCACCCCGACTGCACAGCAAAGACTGGCAATTACAATTTTGCGTAAGCCCTGATTGTGATCTGCTGCCTCGTGGGCCGCATATCTATCCTCAGTGTCACGCCATGGCTCAATTTTTGTAAGGATGAGCTCAGGCGGTAGCGCAATATAGTGTTAGCTGAACTGCATGTCAATTTTTGTGCACTGCGCTGATGACATCAGCCTGAACTTGAGCAAACCTGAGGTGTCCAACCGCAGTAAAATACTGGCAACAATATTTCTATAAATACATGCGGAGAACATTTCATGGAACTTAATCAGGTGGCAGAAGCCTATGTCAAACTCGTCCTGGCAGTTGGTCAGCATGATCCCGGCTATGTCGATGCCTATTACGGCCCTGCAGAATGGCAGGCAGCATCGCAAAAACTGCCCCTGGCAGACTTGTTGCAGCAGGCAGAAGAACTGACAGCACAGGCGCAAGCCCTGCCAGCAGCAGTGGCCGGCCAAGAGCTGCGCCAGGATTTTTTACGCTTGCATGTCGCCGCCGTGCGCACCTACATTGCTCATCTGGCAGGTCATAAACTATCTTTCGATGATGAATCGCAAGCCTTGTACGATGCCCGGTCACCTGAACTGAGCCCGGCAGATTTCGACCCCATCCTGGCTGAACTGAGTGAGCTACTGCCGGGTGAAGGTGATTTGAATACCCGCCTCAGCACTTATGCAAAGCAGTTTGAAATCCCGCAAGACAAGCTTGATGTCGTGTTCAAGGCTGCCATCAACGAATCCCGCGCCCGCACCAGGAAACATATCAGCCTGCCGGAAGAAGAAAATTTCGAGATTGAATATGTCAAGGACCAGGTCTGGAGTGCCTACAACTGGTACAAGGGCAATAGCTACAGCCTGATACAGGTCAATACCGACTTCCCCATGTTTATCAGCCGCGCGATAGACCTGGCCAGCCATGAGGGCTACCCCGGCCATCATGTCTTTAATCTGCTGATAGAAAAGCACCTGGTCAATGACAACGCCTGGGTGGAGTACAGCGTCTATCCCCTGTATTCACCGATGTCTTTCCTGGCCGAGGGCAGTGCCAACTACGGCATAGAAGTCGCCTTCCCACATGCAGAGCGCATGGCCTTTGAAAAAGAAGTCCTGTTCCCGCTGGCGGGCATAGACCCGGCCAAAGTTGAACATTACTACCAGGTGCAGGCCGTCCTGCAAAAGCTGACTTACGCTGGCAATATGGTCGCCAAGTTGTATCTTGATGGTGATATAGAAACCGAAGCCGCCGTCGCCATGCTGATGAAATATGCCTTGTCTGACGAAGCCAGATCGCGGCAACGCCTGCGCTTCATGGAAAAGCACAGGTCTTACGTCATCAACTACAACCTTGGCCAGGATATGACCAAGGCCTATGTAGAAAAACTTGCCAAACCTGGCGATGAACAAAGCCGCTGGCAAGTCTTTGCCGAGCTCTTGTCCCAACCCCGGACCGCGTCGATGATGAAGGTCTAAGTCTCTGACAGGACAGTTATCTTGCTGATCTGACGGGCCTTATCGACATCCGGACTGCGGTAAGCTTTTTCCGGTATCGTAGCCAGGGTCGATGTATGTACCTGCTGATTATCGAGACCATAAAACTTCTGAAAACTCATGATCAGCGGCTGCCATTTGTCCGGGTCTATCCGGTCAGGATTGCCATCCAGCAGTAGAGACGCATCCACATGCAGGCGTTGTATGCGCAACTCGAAAGTCAGTATGCCACCCTTGAGCATGGTTTCGTCTTCCGCAATACCATGCATGGCGGCGACTGTACATTCCTGCTGCACCAGGCATTCCTGTACCCGCGCCGCGCTCACAGTTTCTGATGCTTGCGGCGTCAAGTCTGCCAGCTCAAATTTATTTCTCTCCAGCCGGTAGCCACGCGCTGCCTTCCAGGGCGACATCGCATCCGAACCTGTGGTCAGCGCCAGTTTGTTGACGGCAGTTACTTCATTGACTGAGGCCAGATTGAGTACGCACTGACCATTTCTTTTCAGGTTGCTGGCGGTTTGTGCGCTGGAGCCCACGCCGATGACGGCACGCCAGCCCAGCCAGAAAATGGATGAGATAGGGGCCAGGTTAAAACTGCCATCTTCATTGACTGTACTGACCAGGATGACGGGGGTGCCGAAATAGAGTATGGCTGATTCGCTGCTGATATGCATGCTGTCCTCGCTTGAATGTTATAAGACCTTCGGTTTGATGGAGGAAGTATGCGGGGTGTTGTTGGTTTGGGCTGGCTGGAAACGGACGAGGGATTTTGGTAGACGTGATTTGAAGATTTACAGATTTGAAAATATTTACCAAGCTGACTATTCTTCAATAAACTGCAATACCAAAGACGTCATTCCAGCGCGTTTTTTGGCTGGAATCCAGTGTCGTTTGTAGCATGCCGTGTCGTTTATTACATGCCATGCTTTGACTAAAGCGATTGCCCTTCGTGGACACAAGCCGGGTCTAGGCCCGGCAGCCGAAATACTTTCTTTGCGTCGCCAAAGAACGTATTCAAAGAAAGGCGACCCAGGCGTCGATTCCACTGCGCCGCTTGCAAGCGATTGCCGTTACGCTGGCGGACAGCATGCTGTCCGAAACCCCTGCTACACCTCAAACAGCGGTCCTTCTTAATCCATTTTCTGTACTGCACAAACGGCGGCTACACATGGGAACTGCTGAAAGTCAAAAGCAACGTCAAAATCAAACGCAACAGCAACAGCAACAGCAACAGCAACAGCAACAGCAGGGCTACCAATATTCACATTACGATTGAACATCCTCTTCTCAAACCGCCATTTTCTGATACATCCCGGTAATCTTATCCATCACTTCAAGTATGCGTTCGCTTATGGTGGCGACATTAGCGGCGGAATGTCTCTGCAGTTTTCCATCGCCGGACTGGCGCAAGGCTGCTTCGAAGAAAGTCCATTGTGACTGGGCCAGCAGTAATTCATCTTTGAGCCTGGTATTGCTGCCACTTGATACTTGCAGGGTTTGCATGGCGGTAGAGAATTCCTTGCGGGTACTCTCTATGCTGCTGGCAGCATTGCCGGGTGCGATATTCCAGTTGGTGGCCTGGTAGAGTTTGGCCAGGCGTTGCGACAGCATGCGTTGCCGGCCTGCCAGGTTGACCAGTTTGCCTGCGCTGCTGCCAGCATGTTTTTCCAGTTGCGTGGTAACTTCATCGGCCATGTGCAGCAGGGTTTCGCTATGCTTGAGTACCAGCCTGGCGTCGCCCTGATTAGGTGCTTTTCCTACCAGTGCCTGTTTGTATTCCTGCCAGGTTTTTTCCATGCTGGATAAATTGCTGCGTATATCCGCCGTGGGCGCAAAGGCATGCAGCTCTACCAACTGGCGGTCAAAGCTGGACATGGACTGGTCCAGTATTTTCTTTGATGCTTCTGTTTCCACATCCAGGCCAATTTGCAGGTAAGCCTTGGCCAGTCTTTGCGTCAGCATGCGCTGACGGCCAGCCTTGTTGATGGCGTCGTTGACGCCAGCGACCTGGGCCAGGGTAGGGAAAGTCAAAGTCAGGCTGGCAGCTGTTACGAGGCTGCCGGTGATGAATGTTCTGCGTTGCATGCCAACTCCATATACATAGTGAATACGATGGAGTGCAGACTAGGCGCTACAAAATTGAAAGGCTATTCCTCAATGGAACTAGTTCCGCCGGTTTCTGACGCAGGCTTTGATATAGCGCAAGCATGTGGAAAAGCTGGCTACTGTCCATGAGCATCCAGCTGCGTCAAAGCCCGTAAGGGTATCGGTGCAGACATGATAATGGACGTGCGTGTTTCGCCATAATGATTGATATTGCCCACAAAGCTTTCCAGGTGACGCAAGTCTTTGGTCGCAACACGAAGCAAGAATGAATCCTGCCCCGTTACGTGCAGACATTCAAGTACTTCAGGTAAAGATTTGAGAAGCGTAATGAGGCTGGCTTTTTGTGGCTGCGGCACGGTGATACCAATCACGGCCTGCACTTGCAGGCCCAGGGCTTCTGCATTCAACTCTGCGCGGTAGGCTTTGATGATACCCGCTTCTTCAAGGCGCTTGACTCTCTCAGAGGTGGCGGGCAGTGACAGACCGGTTTCATCGGCGAGTGCCTTCAGGGAGATGCGGGCATCGCGTTGCAGGGCAGCCAGGATTTTCCAGGCTTTGGCGTCGATATCCATGATATTTAAGTCCAGATGAGGATACGCAAGAATTATGAAGGCAATGTAGCAGTTTTACCTGAAATTTTCCATGTTATTCCCGAACTCAAATCTTCATACTGGAGCCATCTCGTATTTGATTTGGGGGAGTATTCATGGAATGGAGTCTGTTTTTAAAGGCAATGCTGATAGGCCTGTCGATTGCCGCACCGGTTGGCCCCATAGGCCTGCTGTGCATACAGCGTACGCTGGCATATGGCATGCGCACCGGTTTTGTCAGTGGCATGGGCGCAGCCTTTGCTGATGCGGTGTATGGTGCGATAGGTGCATTCGGTATGGTCGCTATCACCGATTATTTTGTGTCGCTGAGTACGCCATTGGCAATAGCCGGGGCCGCCTTCCTGGCATGGATGGGTGGCAAATTGCTATTGAGCAAAGCGCAACTTGTGGACCAGGATGTCGCAAACAAGCAGACTGTGATCAGCACATTTTTATCCATCTTCATGCTGACTATCACCAACCCCATGACCATCGTGTCTTTCATTGCCGTGTTTGCCAGCATCGCGGGCCCGGTTGCCGTGCATCCTTCTGCCGCAGCTCTCATGGTCGCAGGCGTATTTTCAGGATCAGCCTTGTGGTGGTTGATCTTGAGCGGTGGAGTGGCATTGATACGCAAGAAAATCAGCGCCACAATAATGACGCTGATTAACCGCGCTGGTGGGTGTTTATTGCTGGGGTTCGCGGCATGGCAAATACTGAGTTTGCGTGCCTGAGCGAGATCCCCGGCGCTGAACGACAATGTCGCTAAGCCTTCATGCTTGTATGAGCAAGGGTATCGCAGAAAGTGATCACTGGTGAATTTTCCAGTAAAGCTTCCATGCCTTGCAATGCTGCCATAACAGGTTCAGATTGCAGATGTACATCGCAGGCAGCCTGGTCGCGGTACAACTCATACACCATGAAATTATCCGGTTGATCCTGTTGCTGATGTACTGCATAAAAAATATTGCCCGCTTCATCTTGTGTTGATGCGACCAATCTTTTCAGTATGGTTTTAACTTCGCCTCTTGCGGCAGTTTTCGCTTGCAGTTGAGCCAATAATAACAACATGTTTTACTCCGTGATGTTCAGGAGCAGTCAGTTTATTTTAAAGGCTCAGACTGGCATTGTAAAAATGCGTCTTCGTGCGTGCCAGCTTCAGGTATGGCTCGGGGCTGCTACCAGTGAGCTTTTTAAAGTCATGGATGAAATGCGCCTGGTCATAATAACCGTGATCCAGTGCAGTGACCGCAGCATTACTTGCTTCGCTTAACATCAGGCTGCGAACGGCATGCTGGAAGCGGCTCATGCATTTCACCGTGTTGGCAGTCTGCCCGCTGACAGCCAGGAAGCGGCGTTCAAACTGGCGCCTCCCGATGTGAAAATGATCGGCCAACCCTTGTATGCTGATGTCTGCATATCGTCGATAGAGCAGAGGCATGGCTTGTTCTATCAATGCATCTGGTGCTGCCAGGCGTAGTTGCCCGAGCAGGAAGGCATTGATCAATTTCAGTTTTTCTTGCAGCGTATCCGCAGATGACAATTGACTGCATAAGCCTCTTGCCGCCTGACCCCAGATGTCTTCTGCTGTCACGGTCTGGTCAGCCAGCTCACTCATGGGGATGTCGGTAAAGCGCGGTAACATACCTATCTTGAAACGCACTGCGATAAAGCCAATATCTGCCGCAGCAACAAGAGCAAGCTTCTGCTGGCGCACGCACAGCAAATGACTGGGAGCCAGCTTTTCCAGCTTACCTGAGCCGCTATTATGAAACTGAAATGGCGAACCATAATGAAAATACAGCTCCGCCCCTGTGCCAGGTAATAATTCTGGCAAGGCGATGAATTCATCCGCCTCACTCTCCCAGCCCCACAGGCGATCTATGTATGGTTGTAGTTGTGGATTTGGTGGGAATTGGAATTTCTTCATATTGGCTCTACGAATCAATTATCATCAGCGAGCTTTGCTTGTCTATTTATTTCGACATCAAAAATGAAGCCTATTTCTCTGCCTGAATGACCCATGGCATCAAGTTTTTCTTTGCTGAGCCAGGACAAAATTGCGTTAAATTGCAAGGGCGTGGGATTTCCATAAATAACACGTCTGGACCAATGTGCCAGGAAAGAACGTAGGCTTTGTTGAATAGCTGACTGCACCTCCTGGTCTGCCAGTTCGGTTAATGACACAATATGTAAACCATGCCACGGCGTGGTATGCGTGGCATATTCAATTATCTGCCTAAAAAAATCCAGTTCAGTTTTCCTGTTTTTTGTAATTTGTTCCAAGGCAGAAAATTGCAGTAAATCTCCCGTAGTTATGCAAATTTTCATGCATTCCTTGACCACGATTATCGATGGATCATAAATGCAATCGTGCACATATTCAGGCAGTTTTTCTGGATTTATTTTACAAAGTGTGAGCAAGGCAGATTTGCGTATACCCGGATGTTCATCACGTAAAAGACCTAAACAAACATCCAGCATTGCACCGGATTTTTGCAGGCGTATACCTTCCAGAGCGAACAATTTCTTGCGTATGGACATGGTATTGGCCAGCATGTGCCGATATTCGGCAGTCAGTTTCTTTGTTTGTGCACCAGCCCAGCCGCGCGCGAGATTACGTATGGTATAGCTGTTATCCCATAGCGCCAGAACAAACAATTCATCTTCGGGGTGTAGTTGACGCTGCTTCAGTGCTAATAAGATGGCACGTCTTAATTGCATGACCTTAATCTTTGTCCAGCGCGCATACAATTCTAGAACCTCGGAATCACTCAGATTCATTACATCTGCACTTACAAATTGCCCCAACAGGGTATCCATGCTGTCTATTGCCCGTACGATCTTTTCCATCGGGCCCCAGCGAAATACATTCAGTGCCAGTTGCCAGCACAGAGCGCGAATTTTGTGATCCCGTGAACTGATTCCCTCCAGAATGATCGCATGACATTGTGGCGCTGCCAATCTTACCAATACCTGCTTCATCACTTGTTGCGCATTGCTTCGGCTTTGCTTTTGTAGTGCATAGATATCCGGCAAGGCTGCAATTATGTCTTCTGCGGGCAAAATGTTTATCCAGTCGCGTACGGTAGCTTCTGCCAGGTCACGTACCTCCGTAGCATAGTCGTTTAGCCTGGCAATAATGATCCTGAAGGCAGAAAATCGTTCATGTACGATCAGTACACGCAAGCAGAATTCACGCAAATAACCATTTCTGTGATGCAGATGACGTTCTGCAGTCATCACAGAAAGGCTTGATATCTTTTCATCGTTAACAGATACACCGGTGCGCCAGTCTAGGAAAATTTCATAAAATTCCGGATTTTCCAAAGAGTAATAATCGGTGCCAGCAGCGATGCTTGACCGAAGTGCGGGCGTCAATACTACAGAACTCTTTGGCATGAAAAACTGGCTGAGGCGATTTGATATAGTCATGCGAATACGCAAATTACTTGAAAGATAGCTGGATTAACTCAATGTCGATTTCCCTGGGCTTCAACGCAAACCATTCACCATCGCATCCTTGGGATAGCTGATCGTATAGTCAGCCCTGAGCTTCAATTTCTTGCCTGCTTCCAGCGGCAATTGCCAGGCGATGATGCCGGGTTGTTTGTTCCAGCTGTTTTGTGTGGCGTCAGGCGTAAACTTCGTTTCTACCTTGATGTCTTCATGGCGCGCCACCGGCGAGGCTTCTAATACCTGCAATGTGACCGCGGTTTTGTGATTGTTTTCTATGACATAGGAGTTGGTATATTTCTTTTCTATACGGCTGCTGATGAAACCCTTGTTCGCATCATCACGCAGCTCTGGTTCTACTTCTACCCTGACCATATTATCGCGGCCAAAGAAGAGCTCCAGTTTTTCCTGGCTGCCAAAAGCCAGTTGGCTTTGGCCGATAAAATCATTGTCACGGTATAACTGCAGATTGCCACTCGGCCATGAACCAGCAGGGCGGGCGGCATTGGCCAGCAGGTAAGCCTGGGCTTCCTGTTTGGGTTGCACGCGCACCAATACCTGTGCATCAATGATCTGGCTGCCCAGTACAAAACCGGTTTTCTGGCCGTCACTATTCAGGCTGATTTTTCCTGGCACCTGGAATTCTGCCGCATATTCACTCTGGAATACGCTGACATCAAAGCTGGGCATCTCGGTTCCTCTATAATCACCTGGAGCGGCAACAGCCATGGCAACAGGAGCAGGAGCGGGTGGTGCCATCATGGGGCGCGCATACAAGGCTTCTTTAGGCAAGGGCGGGGTGATGCTCAAGGTCCATGGCGAAGGTGGATACAACTGGCTGGACTGATCAGGCTGTGAAGTCGATAGCTTCAGGTTGATACCATTCCAGTCTTCACCACTATTCTGGGCAACCTGGGCATGGCGCTCCAGCCTCACCTGTGATTTGACGGTGTCCAGATAGGCACGATATACCGGTGTCCAGCCCGCCTGACTCAGACGATAAGACAGCTTCACTTCACCTTCGTTTTGCGCCGCCAGGCGTATTTGCACACTGCGCACTTGTGGGTTGGCCTGGAATTGCCTGCGCTGTTCTGCCAGCAAGGGCGTCAGTTGCAGGTCCAGTTCATTCAGGCGTTTTTGCGCAGACAGACGGCGTTGCAAGGCATCTTGCCCGGTGCGGCGTAATTGTTCTGCGGTAGTGACCAGCGCTGTATTGCCGTTCTGCTTTTCATTGCCAAAGCTTTTCAGATAGCCAATTACCAGTTCTTGCGCTTCACTCTCCGCACTGATGCTGGCTTTCTGTTCCTGCAACTCACGTATGCGCAAATCCAGAGTGGTATTGGCACATTCCGGCGCACGCGCCCTGTCCACCGTTTGCACACTGACGTCACCTACCTGTATGCCAGCATCAGCCTGCACTTTCAGGGAATCGACATCAAAGCGGGCGGACAGACAATTGAGTTTGAGTTCCCTGGCACCCGCCGCTACCCTGGCCAGCCTTTCTACATTGGCGCCACCGGGATAGACCAGCACATTGCTGATTTTTGAATTTGCAGGATTTTGTGCCAGTGCAAGTTGTGGCAGCAAGGCGGCGAGCATGATCAATTTCTTTTGCATGGATAATCCTGTCATTGGGAGTTGCACAGATTGCAGATTTTGTAAGTATCGCACTAAACTTGCAACAAGCGCATGACAAAATCAGCAGATTGTAGAGTGACCAGTTTCCGCGTAGAGTAGCGCCACGATGAAAGCCCCATGTTTGTCAAGAAAGCTTACCCATGAACAAACCCTATTCCGCTGCCTGTGAAAGAAACAGTGGCCCCATACTGCAAGCTATCACTCCCTTGCTGACCCGTAGTCACAGCCTGCTGGAAATCGGCAGTGGCACAGGCCAGCATGCTGTGACGTTCGCGCGGCAATTAGCGCACCTGCAATGGCAAACCAGTGACAGGGCGGAATATCATCCCGGCATACTGGCCTGGCTGGACGAGGCAGCGCTGCCAAATGTGCTGCCACCGCTGGAACTGAATATAGGAAAAAGCCCCTGGCCGCAAAAACAGTTTGATGTTGTCTTTACCGCTAATACCTGCCACATCATGGCATGGGAAGAAGTGCAATTGATGTTTGCCGGTGTTGCCAACATGCTCAACAATGGCGGACTTTTTTTGATCTACGGCCCCTTCAATTATGCAGGCCAGTTCACTAGCGAAAGCAACCAGCAGTTTGATGCCTCACTCAGGCAACAGGCTGCGCACATGGGCATACGCGATATTGAAAAGATCATTAAACTGGCGAATCAGCATGGCATGCAACTGCAGCAAGACATCGCCATGCCGGCCAATAATCGTTTGCTGGTGTTGGTGAAGTAGCTGCGGGCTTGAAAAAATATCGGCAGTAGGGTGCGCCATGCGCACCATCTGAAAATCAAATTTTGCCGAATGGTGCGCACGGCGCACCCTACTGCGTGGCAATGATTATTCAGCCGTATTTAAATGCGCGGTGATCACAGCATGCGCAATCAAATCCAGCGCTGGCCTGGCTTTACCCTGTTTGTCTGTCCACACCTTAGGTGTCAGCGCTCCCGACAATGACAGGCTGTCACCATCGCCCAGGCCCAGCAAGGTATTACGCGTTGCATCGTTAAAGGCGATGACATTGCAGATGATGAAGTCACCGTCATCTGTTGCGGCACGTACCTTGCAGGTGACATAGACAGAACCATTTTGTCCTGAGCGTTCTTCAACCTGGCCGTAAATGCGTCCGGCTATTAATGCGTCTATCATTAAGCTTTCATTTTATAGTTTGTGCGACCACAGGAATTAACTTGAGCGAATCAATATAATTCCTAGATTCGTTAGATTTGCTTACTTTTGAAATCGGGCAAATAGCTCACTGAAGTTTTCTGGTTTCACTTCGTGATTATTGCTGCCATGACGAACATGATAGCCACTTTCGTAAACTGAAGGTTTTTCATCAGATTCAATTTTTAAGATAACCACATCTTTATCGAAATATCTTACCGTAGTAATATTTCTCGCCAAATTATCCTTGTCCCTTTCACTTATTGGCTGCTCCCTAATAAGCTGCACAATTCTTGTAAAGTATTTGTCGATATCTCCATAGTATTTTATTGCTTCAGCGCCAACGCCTGTAATGTAAAAAGACGAATACGAAATGTAGCCTGCTCCGTATATTGATTGATGCCGATCTGCCGTAGCCTTATTGTCAGCTACACCAAGTAAGCAGTAGCCTGTTGAGCCTGGAAACGTATTCGCCATAGCCGTCAACGTCCTGATAATTTTGGAGAACGTATCTTTATCCAATGCAGTAGGATTTTCTTCTATCTTGTGAAGCCCAACTTTGAAGTCATATAGAGCTTGTTCGGTTGAGGACTGCATTAAAATGTTTTCAAATCTTGTTATCCATTGATTTCTCGCTGGATCGTTATTATTGGACTTAATGAAGCAACCTCTAATAACTCCGTAAAGAGCATCAGATTGAGTTTGTTTTTCCTTTGCCGACCAGTTACCACCACCTGCTGCTAACGATATCGTCCTATCTCCGGCCTTATCCAACAAATCAATAAGTTTCTTTGTATCAGAGATTTCCATGCCTTCATTTATTAATAGCTTGTAAAAAGCGTAGAAAACAATTTGAAAGTATCTGGAAATTTTTGCTTGCTGATTCTCGAAAAGTAATGCGTTGAAGGTTTTTCCAGTTGATTCCACTAATTTGATAATTTCATCGAATACAGTTTGAATATTTGAAATTACTATCTCTTCGTTAACTTTTTGTATCTGTAGCTCAATACTATTAAAAAGCGATGACTCATCTTCACCTTCGGTATTGAAGTTATATAGCTGATTTAATACATCAGAGCTAGATCTCAATCCTTTATCTGAGGAAACCCAAGCAACAATATCTGCAATTACTTCTTCATCTTGAGACTGCCTTAGTGCTTCTTTCGTTATGATGTTATTTTTAACCCAAAATATGTTTTCAACTGAAATCCCATACTTTAAGTTTCGATTTGTAATGCTGATATTTTTCATTGCATTTAAATCTAAAACGTCCGATGCACTCGAGTCACCACGAATATTGCTGGCTAATTTTCTGACTATCGATGCAAACTTGCTTACTGCACCTGCCTGTCTCAGTTCCTGTTTTGACAAATGTCTACCACCTGAATTTAGCCTACGGAAAACTTCATCAATGTGGCTATCACCAGACTCTTGATAGACTGAAAGTGGAATTTGATACCTAACTATTTCAGCACATATTTTGCGATCAAGAGCTTCGCCTTTTTGAGTTATTACTCCGCTATCTTTTAAGAATTTTGTATCAGCCATTGTATCTAAGTTAAAGTACTTATCCCCTAGATCAAACTCTTGATCAATGAATGACATGATTGCATTCATCCTTTGCATGCCGTCGATAATTTCAAGTTTTCGCCCTTTTTCTGTCTTAACCTCCGCCAGTAGTATCAGGGGAACTGGGTAACCTTTGACTATGGAATCTATAAATGAGCGTTTTTCTTCAATGGTCCAAACGAGTTTGCGCTGGTACCGGCGGTTTACAAGAAATATCTCCTTCAAATAGGAACCATATAGACTTTGTATACTTTCGCCCTTTATTGATAATTCGGTTGTTTCACTCATTTAATTTCCCCTAAATGCTATTCAGCTAAATTTTTCCGGTCATGTCATTGTTATGTCAAGGGCGTGAAGATGCCTAAAAGGTAACATATCAGTGAAATGTAGATTAAGCAATACCTGTGATGGAATACAAGCATATTACAGTTGTTAAACTCTTCCTCTTCTATCTCGGCATAGGACACACATTGTATTTAGTGCTATTTGGTTAAGTTGATTGCAATCGTCGTAGAAATTAGGTAGTTCACCACTTTAAGTCACATGTACCAGGCTGCTTCCGCCCGATACTCTTTGTACTTGTATCCTTGTCGATATTCTCTCCGTCATCTCCTGCACATGCGAGATCACACCGACCTTGCGGCCCTGGGCTTGCAGACTGTCGAGGGCATCCATGGCGATGCGCAGGGTATCTGCATCGAGGCTGCCGAAGCCTTCGTCGATGAACAGGGATTCAACCTTGATGCGGTTGCTCGACAGCGATGCCAGGCCCAGCGCCAGGGCCAGCGATACCAGGAAAGATTCGCCGCCGGACAGCGAATGTACAGAGCGCTGTTCATCGCCCATGTCCTGGTCTATGACCATCAAGGCCAGCGAGTCTGCCACGCGTTGCAGGCGGTAGCGGCGTGAGAGCTGGTGCAGGTGCTGGTTGGCATAGGCGAGCAAGACGTCTAGCGTGATTTGCTGGGCATAGTTACGGAATTTCTTGCCGTCTGCTGCACCTATCAATTCATTCATCTGTGCCCAAAGGCGGGTCTGGCTTTCTTGCTCCTGCATGGTGGCGATCAGGCTCTTGGCTTGCTGGTGGCGTGCTTCATCCTGTGCCATCGTGAGTTGATGGCGGCTGTATTCTTGCTGTGCCTGTTGGCGTTTCTCACTGATATTGCTGAACACGGATTGCAGATGTTCGCTCTCGCCTATATCAATTGGCGCAGTCTCACTTTCTTGTTCAGTCTCATCATGCATGGGTTCTGCCTCAGTAAAACTGAGTGGAGCGGGACGTTGAAGCAAGTGCTGTTGCCTTTGCTGGCTCCGTTCACGCAATATGGTTGTGGCTTGCTGGACTGCATTATTGATGGCCTGCATGGCCTGGCGTTCTGCATCAATCCACTCATGTGGATGTGCCAGCAATTCACGCAAGTGTGCCTCGTCCAGGTTTTCTACAGTGGTTTGCTGCTGAGTTATCCACTCCTGCAGTTTTTCAGTTGCGATTTGCAGTTCCTGGTTTTGCTGGGCGATGCGTTTATTGATTTGTTCTTGCGCTTCATGCAGGCGTGCCAGTTGCTGGCGTATCTCATCATGGGCTTGCAGTTGGGTTTGCAGTACTGCTTTTGCCTGATTGATGCTCAGTGTGAATTGCGTTTCTACCTCGCTGACGGCGCGTCCCTGGAATAATTCCTGTCGTTTGGCCTGCTGCTGTTTTAATGCAGTATCTGCATCCAGGTAGCGTTTGTTGTCGCTGGAAAGCTTTTCTTCCAATTGCTGGGATTGTGTTTGCAGTTTGTCGATTTCTAGTTGCAGCTTTGCCAGTTGTTCAGTACTCTGGCTGGATGCAAGTTGATGGCTCTGCCATTGCTGTACATGGATTGCACACTGGTTCTGGAATTCCAGTGGCGATGCATGCCAGTTGTCTTGCCAACTGTTGCCTTCATCTGATTGGGCGGCAAATGCTGCCGCCAATTGTGCCAGGGCATCGTCCAGTCTTTGACTGGCATCCTGTTCTTTTTCTGTTGCTTGCGCCAATGCGACCGTGAATTTCTCAAGGGCATGGGTCAGTGCTGTGTGGCTGTCTCTATGTTCTTGCAAGGTGCAGCGTACTTTTTCTGTAGTGGCAAATGCCTCATCCCTGATCTTTGTTGCTTGCTGATAGGCTTGCTCGGTTTTAAGCAATTGTTGCAGTTGTTCTTGCAAGCCAGTTTGTTGCTGGCTTAACCAGGTACTGGCTTGTTCATTCTCGATTTTCGCATTCTGCAATTCAGTGGCGATGCTTTGCGCTTGCCAGGTGCTTGCTACGATTTTTTCCTGTTGCTGCAATACCGTCAGTTCTTGCTGTAATTGCTTTTGCTGTTGTTGATATTGCCTGTACTCAGCCGTTGCGGTTGCCAGTAACTGGCGCTGGTCTTGCTCAACTTGCTGGCAATGTTTGAGTTCATTCTCCAGTTGCACCAGCAAGGCATGCAATTGCTGGTTGCCGGTTTTGTAGGGATGCTCAGTCGCTCCGCAGACTGGGCAGGCTTGCTCGTCTTGCAGTGCATCACGCAGGCTTTCTACATTGGCGTTGCAGGCGGCCTGGGTCAGTTGCAGGCTTTTTTGTGCCTGTTCTTTTGCAGCAATCAGGCTGGGTAATTGAGCATTGATCTGTGCAATGGTTTTATCCGTAGCCAGCATGCTTGAATGACTGGCTTGCTGCAGGTTATCCAAAACCTGTTTGCGTTGTGCCTGTTCATGCATTTGCTTGTGCAAGTCAACAGCATTACTTAACAGTTCGCGCCTTTGATCAAGTGCCAGTCTTTGTGCCTGCATGCCGGGCAAGTCGAACTGTGCCAGTTTTGCTGCCGCTTGTTCGCGTAAATTTTCAGTGGTTATCCAGCTTTGTTCGCTCGCCTGTAGTTGTAGTGCACGTTCTGCCAGCAGTTGTTCTTGCTTGTCTTTTTGTTTTTGTAGATCAAGTATGTTTTGTTGCTGGTAGCTGGCATCTTTTTTAGCAGTTGCAGCCTGCTTCAATAATAATTCCCATGCTGTCCAGTTATCGGCCAGGCTTTGCAAGCCCGCGTGTTGGGTCAGCCATATTTGCAGGTCTTGCTGCTTTTTTTGCAGTTGTGCCAGGTCAGTCTGTTTGCCCTTGTGTTGTTGCCTTGCAGTTGCCAGTGCCTGTTCTGCCTGCACTTTTGTTTGTTGTGCAGCCAGCCAGTTGCTGCGCAAAATATTAAGGCTGCTGTCGAGTGCCTTGGCGGCATCCAGCATAGGCGTTGCTTCTTGCAGCGCATGTTCGGCTTTCTGCAATGCTTGCTGTGCTTGCGTCAGGGCCAGATGTTTTTCTTGTGCGCTGAGTGTGCTTGTCTGTATGTTGTTGTGCGCTGTGGCAATGTCTGCCTGTCCCTGGTTGATTGTCTGTTGCAGGCGGTCGAGTTCTGTCAGCAGTGGGCGCGCAGTTTGTATGCTTTCTACTTGTTGTAGATAAGCGGCTCTTGTTGCAGCGGCTGTTTTTTCCTGTTCGTGAATTTGCAATTTCTGCTGGGCCTGCTGTTCTCCCAGTAGCAACCTGCTGTCATCGGTATGCCAGCGCACATGTGTTTGCAGCTCTGCGAGTTGGGCGTCCAGTTGTTCCAACTGGGTTTTGCTGAGGCTCAGGTCTGTATCCAGTTGCGTACGTTCTTCTGCGCTTAGTGGCTTGTTGTCTGCCAGGCGTACGTGAAAGCGTTCCAGCGCTTCGCGTTCCAGCTTGGAGCGGGCAAAGGCGCGTTGTGAAATTTTGCCATAAATATCGCTGCCGGTCAGGGTTTCCAGCAGTTCGCCACGGTCATTGTCATCGGCTTTTAAGAAGCTGGAAAACTCATTCTGTGCCAGCAAAACGGCGCGGGTGAATTGTTCAAATTTAAGGCCAAGGCGTTTGATGATTTCTTCCTTGACCTCGGTTTTCTTGCCGCCTATGGGCTGCAGTTGCGGTAACTGGTGCAGCGACATGGTAGTGGGCTGCAAGATGCCGGTGGCTTTATTGCGTGAACGGCGCACGCTCCAGCGTGAGCGATAGGCATTGCCGTCGGTGCCGACGAAATCCACTTCGGCATAGCCTTCGCCAGTACCGCGCCTGAGCAGATTGCCGGTGTCTTGCTGGGTTACTGCATCTGCACCATCGGGTAACTTTGTCGTGCCTGCCTTGATCAGTCTTGGCGTGTTTTCATACAGGGCCATGCACAAGGCATCCAGCAAGGTGCTTTTGCCTGCACCGGTGGGGCCACTGATGGCGAACAGGCCGGCAGACTGCAAAGGCTCTTGTGTGAAATCGACGGCAAATTCACCAGCGAGAGAAGCCAGGTTTTTACCGCGTATGGCGAGTATCTTCATTGCGTGTCCTCACCATGCAAGAGTTCGCCAAAAGCCTGCAGCATGTCGCCCGGAGCATCTTGCAGGTATTTACCGTGATACAGGCGGCGGAAAATATCTTCTGGTTGCAAGCGGTCAAGCGTATCCTGCGTTGCCTGTTCGTCGCTATTGTCATCCTGCGCTTTGCCTGGGTAGTGCGTATCTATCTTCAGCAGGCGCAAGGGCTTGCCCTCGATATAGCTTTCTATGCGGGCACGCAGGCCGGGCTCTGGTGCTTCCAGCTTGACCCGGACTTCCAGATAGGGATCATAGTGCCTGCCTTTGCTCGCATCAGTGATGCTGGCGAGATCAAGGCCATCGAGTGCATCCAGCACAGTGGGGAGAGCTGCAGCCTGTTTGGGGATGCGCAAGAGTTGAACCGTCCGTGGTACGTGCAGCGGTGTCACCTGCGTGAGTTTGTCGCCCTCAATATCCACACACAAAACCTGATGCTGGTAATCGACTTCAGAAAATGACAGGGGCAGGGGGCTGCCGCAATAGCGCAGGTGTTCTTGCTTGCCGACTCTTTGTGCCAGGTGCAAATGGCCCAGTGCTGCATAAGTAATTTCATTGCCAAACATGCTGGCGGACAAAGCCTCGGTACCGCCGATGACGATGCGGCGTTCAGAGTCTTCTGATATTTCGCCACCTACCATATGGCAATGCCCCATGGCGATGACGGCCTGACCAGGCTGGCGCAGGCTGAGTGCATGTGCCGTCACATCCTTGTATAACTGGGCGATGCCCGTCATGTAAGGATCACTGGCATTTTCTACCCTTGGTACGTCGCCAGGACGCAAGAAGGGTACCGCCAGGCACCAGGCGACAATTTCATCATTCTGCCGTAATGGCAAGACCATGGCTGTTATATCTATGCTGCCATCTGTCAGACGAGGCACCATGCCTATGACGCTGATGTCCATGCCATCCAAGAGCGGGCCAGGTGCTTCCAGCCTGCCGGGTGAGTCATGGTTGCCAGCGATGATAACAATATCCAGTTTGGGCAGGCGTGCCTTGGCTTGCTGCAAGAAGCGGTAAAACTGTTTTTGTGAACTTGCAGACGGATTGGCGTTGTCGAACACATCACCGGCGATCAGCAATGCGTCTGCCTGTTGCTGTTCCAGCGCAATGATGAGCCAGTCCAGAAAGTGCTGGTGTTCCAGGCCGCGTTCGGCGCTGTGCAGGGTTTGGCCCAGGTGCCAGTCTGAGGTGTGGATGAAGCGCAAGAGTTTTCCTTAGCCTATGCAAATACAGGTGGGCATGGTATGCCAACGCAGGCAAGTGTAACTGTTTTTTTTAAGCTGATGTAGGATGCAGGCTCAGGCTTTTGTCCGACGTGATTTGCGCATCTTCAGGATGGTGCTGCCCAGTGTCTTGCGCCAGGCCTGGTTTTTCACGCACTGGTATTCAACATATTCCGTGACAGCTGGGCCCCAGCGGGTTTTTGATACATCTTCGCCTACCGATAAATTGACGCGCTTGAAGTTCTGTGTAAATGACCATTGTATGATTTCTGCCAGCAAAGTCGTCATGACGCTGTAGCGGGCAAACTTCAGGTCATAGCCTGAATAGTAGAGATACAGTTCTTCGCCCATGGTAAATGCCAGTCGCACGGCAACCACGCGGCCATCAAGTTCCAGACTGAACAGGCGCATGCGCTGGCCAAAATCATTGTTCAGCAGGGCGTCCATGAAGGCGCGGTGTTTGGGGGCAGCAAAATAGTCTGGGTGTTCCACCGTATTGGCGGCACCTGCGCGGGCCGCGTGCAGGGTATAAAATTCTTGTAGCCTGGACTTGATTTCTTCGCGGCCTTGCCAGACTTGCAGCTTCAGGCTCAGGTTGTCACGCGCCAGTGAGTTATAGCAGTGACGCAGTGATTCCTTGATATTGCGTTTGAGCCCGGATTTAAAACTTGCCCAGTTCTCGTTCAGATGCAGGATGTAGTTGGGGATATCCCGCGCTTCCAGGGGGTGCACTGCCGCATTGCTGGCCAAAAATCGCGCCGCATGTTGTCTGGTGTGGATAACCTGGAACTCTGTCAGGCCAAAGGTTTCATGGCGTGACAGGTCTTCCCATTGCTGCAAGATGGTTTCGGTGTAAACGGGTAAGGCCAGTGGTATACGTATTTCTGTCAGGTTGGGATCTGAGCCAAAGGGGCGCACATAACGATAAATGAACAGACTGTGCAGGCCGACATGGGTATTTGTCAGCGGCATTACCGCAACCAGTTGCCCTTGTTCATGCAGGGTGCAGATCGCCAGTTCATCTTTGTGGTACCAGGATGAATCCGAAAAAACCTGCCACCAGGCGTGGTTCCAGTCATAGGTCTGGAATGGCAACAAGTGCGGCACTTGTGTTTCCAGCAGCCGCCATGAAGCCGCCAGGGCTTCAAATTCTGCATCTGTGTTGACAACAAGTTTTGTGAGGTTCGACATCTATGGATAAATCTTGTGCTTCGTAAGCTGGCTATAAAATGATTTCAAGGGATTGTTAAAAACTTTGTCGCGATAAGCTCAGGTGGGGGGTTATGCCATGTAATGCCAGTAATTGCAAGCTTGCGGCCATGTTTGGCGCGATTTTGGAACATGAATGCCATAGGATCATGGTGTTTTATGTAAGTAGAACTTATATTGATGCCCGCTTGTCTTAGTAAAAGATTTAGCTGCAACGATCCAGCATCGACCAATATCACTCTCATCAAACATCAGGTTAATGATCCATGTCAAAAATTCGTCAAGCGCTTAGAAGTTTGTTACCCAGTCTGTTGCCAGTATTTGCCATTGGCCTCGCACATTTGCCTGTGCAGGCAGCTGAATCCGCAGCTCTGACTGCTCAGGCCATGATCGACGTCAATAAACTCGCCAGCGAAGAAATGGCAGGCCGTGCGACAGACAGCAAGGGCAGCGCGTTGGCACGTGACTACATTATCAGTCGCCTGCAGCAATTGGGGCTGACACCATGCAAGGACGATTTTGTGCATGAGTTTGAATTTCAGACCCGCCAGGGTGCCAGCCGAAAGGGTAAAAATATCATTACCTGCAGCCCCGGCAGTATGAACGGACATGCAAGCGCACCTGTGCTGGCGATTACAGCGCATTATGATCATCTTGGCGAGAAAGGCGGCAAGATTTACCACGGTGCTGATGATAATGCCTCTGGCGTGGCTGCGGTGCTGGCGATTGCTGCTGCCATGAAAGAAAATCCGTCTCAGCATGACCTCATGTACATCCTGTTTGATGCAGAAGAGATGGGGCTCAGTGGTTCACGTGCTTTTGCGGCCAAGCCTGTCATGGATATGGCGCGCATAGGCATGAACATGAACTTCGATATGATAGCCCGTGGTGACAAGGGCGAGCTGTATGCCAGCGGGGCCTACCATACACCTGCACTCAAGAATTTGCTGGCCAGCCTCGACGGTACGCAAGGCGTGAAGCTCAAATTTGGCCATGACAGGCCAGAGCAGGGGCAGGATGACTGGACAAAACAGTCAGATCACCTGCCTTTCTTCCTGGCAGGAGTGCCGCATATCTATTTTGGTGTCGAAGACCATGCCGACTACCACCAGCCTACCGATACGGCAGACAAGATCAATCCACAGTTCTATCTTGGTGTGGTGGATTTGCTGACCAAAGCCAGTTACCTGTTGGACCAGGCCATGTTGACCACAGATTTCAGGAACAAGAGCAAAGACTTGCAGGCTGCGGGTGTGGCGGGGGCAAATAAAGGCGGGAAGTAAGCAGGCAAGGAAGGCGAGGACTACATTCCAGCCTGCAGGTATGCAGGCTGGAATGAATGCAACTACTGAATACTAAAACTACTTGGTGCTGAATAAATACCTGATCCCTGCTTAGTCACGCAGGCTCATGACGATGCGCAATACATACCAGAACATCAGGGCAACAGAAGCAAACAGCTCCAGCGCAGCGCCGACATAGCGGTCTTCAGGGTAGTGGTGAATGACGTTGGAAGCGTCATACAGGATCGCTGCACCGGCAAAGGCGACCATGCCTACGCAAAAGAACAGGCCAAGCTGGAAACCAAAGATCATGCCGCAGGCGATCAGGATCAGGGCAACCAGGCCACCCCATTTCAAGACGCTGCCAAGGAAAGAAAAGTCTTTGCGCGACACATAGGCAATACCGACCAGGCCTACAGTTGCCAGTATGGTGACCAGGCCAGCATTGGCAATGGCACCAGGCGCAACCTTGTTAGCGATGGACAGGATGGGGATAAAGATAATCGCCTCAGCCACGATGTAGGCGCCCAGCGCTGCATATTGCAGGGGCAGGCTTTCTACCGTGTGAGCTGCACGTGATGCCAGCCAGCCTATCAGCATGAAGGCGCCAAGGATCAGGAACCAAGGCAGGTGGCGCATGGCTTGTGCCATGACATCGGCGATGCCGGATTTGAATAAAATGACTTCAAGCGCAGTGAACGCCAGAATTGCGCCGCCGAGATGATTAAAGGTCTTGCTGATAAAACGCTCACGCGCTGGTCCGTAACCTTGCTGGGTGCTTGCCAGTTCCATGGATGTTCCTATCGTAAATGTGATGAGTATTGCCTGAGTGAAATTTTACTGAGCAAGCTGGATTAACAACTTGTTCAAAAAAACTGCAAAGTTTGCAAGTTTCAGCTGATTTTATCTGAATACACAGAAATGAAGAAATTCATGTTTCAAAGTGTTTCAAGTTGTTGCTTATGTAATAAGTATTTGGTTTCCGGTATTGTTCCCGATATTGTTACTTATAGAGAGTGAAATTTTCGGCTTGTTCGAGGCGGATGTTATTTACAGGTACATTCTGATACATAAGCCAAATTCGCGTGTTTTTTAAGCAAATAAGCGCAATACATCGCAGAAAATTACCTGTTCCAGCATCAAACTTCGTGTAACTTACGTCTATAATGCCCGCAGCAAAAAAAAGCGGGTTTTTTATTGACATCATTGCACGTTTCCCCATGAATACACTCATCTGGTTTGTCATCCTGTACTGGGTAATCTCTGTAGGCATCGGCCTTTATGCTGCCCGTTATGTCAAGAACTCCAAGGACTATGCAGTCGCTGGCCGTTCCCTGCCCATGTATGTGGTCACCGCCACCGTATTTGCCACCTGGTTTGGCTCGGAAACGGTGCTGGGCATTTCATCGACCTTCGTCAAGGAGGGCTTGCGAGGTGTGGTGGCTGATCCTTTTGGTTCTTCGCTGTGCCTGATCTTTGTTGGTTTGTTCTTCGCGCGGCCTTTGTACCGCATGAATTTGCTGACCATAGGCGATTACTACCGTAATAAATTTGGCCGCACCGCCGAAGTGCTGGTAACCCTGTGTATCGTCGTCTCTTATCTCGGTTGGGTGGCTGCCCAGATCAAGGCCCTGGGCCTGGTGTTCAGTGTGGTATCTGGTGGTTATATTACCAACGAGTGGGGTATGATCATCGGTGCAGGCAGCGTGCTGATCTATACATTGATGGGCGGCATGTGGTCGGTGGCGATCACTGACTTTTTGCAAATGATCATCATCGTGATTGGCATGTTGTATATAGGCTGGGAAGTCTCAGGCATGGTTGGCGGTGCCAAAGTTGTTATCGAACATGCAGCAAATGCAGGCAAGCTGGAATTCTGGCCCCAGCCTACAGCGAAAGAGTCGCTCTGGTTCTTTGCCGCCTGGATCACCATGATGCTGGGCTCGATACCGCAGCAAGACGTATTCCAGCGTGTGGCTTCATCCAAGAATGAAAAAATTGCCGGCAACGCATCGGTACTCGGTGGTGTATTGTATTTCTGCTTCGCCTTCATCCCCATGTTTCTGGCGTATTCCGCAACCCTGATCGACCCCAAGATGGTCGAAAGCCTGATCGATAAAGACTCGCAACTGATTTTGCCTACCCTGATCATGACCAAGGTGCCCATGCTGGCCCAGGTAATGTTCTTTGGTGCCCTGCTGTCAGCGATCAAGAGCTGCGCCAGTGCTACCCTGCTGGCACCTTCAGTGACTTTTTCTGAAAATATCCTGAAACCATTTTTCCCCAAGCAAAGCGATAAGCAATTTTTGTTGATGATGCGTGCAGTGGTGCTGGTATTTACTGCCATTATTACTGTTTTTGCAATGAATACCGAGTCCAGCATCTACAAAATGGTGGAAAATGCTTACAAAGTAACCTTGGTTGCCGCCTTTGTGCCACTGGCTTTTGGCCTGTACTGGAAACGGGCAACTACCCAGGGCGGCCTGGCTTCCATCATTCTTGGTATTTCTACATGGGTAACGATGGAAATTGTCCAGGCTTACGGAACCTGGCCACAGAAATTAGTAGAAATTCTGAGCCCTGTCTTATCTCTGAATAACTACGATCTGACTTTGTGGCCGCCACAACTGGTAGGGGTATTGATGAGCATGACAGGCATGATTGCGGGGTCTTTGCTGCCGCAATTTGTCCAAAAGAAGTCGGCAGTTTGATCCTTTCCTGGACTCGGCATGATGCAATGCGCAAATTCTGATCAAAAACCTTTATAATTCAGGGTTTTATCAGTTTTTTAGGGCTACGCCATGCCGATTTATGCTTACCGCTGTGAAGAATGCGGGTTTGCCAAGGATGTATTGCAAAAGATGTCTGACGAGCCGCTCAGTGTCTGTCCGACCTGCGGCAAGTCTTCCTTCCGCAAGCAAGTGACTGCTGCCGGCTTCCAGCTCAAGGGCTCAGGCTGGTATGTGACTGACTTCCGCAATGGCTCTGGCGGTGGCGCGGCTGCACCAACAGCAGCGTCAACCGCTGAAGGCGGTGCAGCAACTTCGACAAGCCCTGCTCCGGCAGCGACGCCAGCGGCTGAGTCAAGTGCACCTGCCCCTGCCAGCGATGCTGGCAAGGCTGCCTGAATTGTCTTTTATCCCTTATTATTGCCGTTCCATTCACAAAGCAGACGATTACCATGCGTAAATACTTTATTACTGGCTTGCTGATTTTAGTACCTCTGGCGATCACGCTATGGGTACTGCACGCCATTATCAGTACCATGGACCAATCCCTGTTATTGTTGCCAGTGGAATGGCGTCCAGAAAAACTGGTCGGCTTCAAGGTGCTCGGTATAGGCACGATTTTGACTTTGCTCATCGTCTTTGTGACAGGTTTGCTGGCGCAAAACTTTATTGGCAATTATGTCATCAAAGCCTGGGAAGGCCTGTTACAGCGCATTCCTATCGTCAGCTCCATCTATTCGAGCGTGAAGCAGGTATCGGATACGCTGTTCTCATCATCCGGCAATGCCTTCCGCAAAGCCGTACTGATTGAATATCCGCGCCGTGATTGCTGGACCATAGGTTTTCTGACCGGTGTACCGGGTGGCGATGTGGTTAATCACCTCAAAGGCGATTTTGTCAGCGTATATGTGCCAACTACACCGAATCCGACCTCCGGCTTTTTCCTGATGTTACCCAGGGATGAAGCCATAGAGCTGGACATGAGTGTCGATGCCGCACTCAAGTATATTGTTTCCATGGGCGTGGTGGCTCCCGAGCATCTCCCCACCAAATAAATGATGTGGTTATCCACTGCATCAAATCATTTTTAATTTTGAATACAGACAGGTAAGAAATATGTCCATGCGTACCCAATACTGCGGCCTCACTACTGAGGAATTACTCGGCCAAACCGTCAGCCTGTGTGGCTGGGTGCATCGTCGTCGTGATCACGGCGGCGTGATCTTCATCGACTTGCGTGACCGCGAAGGTCTGGTGCAGGTAGTTTGCGATCCAGACCGTGCTGATGTGTTCAAAGCTGCAGAATCCGTACGTAATGAATTCTGCCTGCGCATTACTGGCCTGGTACGCAACCGTCCAGATGGTACTGGCAACAGCAACCTGAAATCAGGCAAGATCGAAGTGCTGGCGCATGAAGTTGAAGTCTTGAATCCTTCCGTCACGCCTCCATTCCAGCTCGATGATGACAACCTGTCTGAAACCACACGCCTGACCCACCGCGTGCTGGATCTGCGTCGTCCGCAAATGCAAAACAACCTGCGCCTGCGTTACAAGGTAGCGATGGAAGTGCGCAAGTTCCTCGATGCAAATGGCTTTATCGATATCGAAACACCGATGTTGACCAAATCGACGCCTGAAGGCGCTCGTGACTATCTGGTCCCATCCCGCGTCAATGCTGGTAATTTCTTCGCGCTGCCACAATCCCCGCAATTGTTCAAACAATTACTGATGGTGGCCAACTTTGACCGTTACTATCAGATCACCAAGTGCTTCCGCGATGAAGACTTGCGTGCAGACCGCCAGCCAGAATTTACCCAAATCGATTGCGAAACTTCTTTCATGAATGAGCAAGAGATTCGCGACATGTTTGAAGGCATGATACGTCTGGTCTTCAAAAACACGCTGGACATTGACCTGCCAAATCCTTTCCCTGTCATGGAATTTGCTGAAGCCATGGGTCTGTATGGTTCCGACAAGCCAGACATGCGCGTCAAACTGCAATTCACAGAATTGACAGACGTCATGAAAGACGTCGATTTCAAAGTATTCGCTGGCGCTGCCAATATGGTCAATGGCCGTGTCGTTGGCTTGCGTGTACCAGGTGGTGCCAACATGCCACGTTCTGAAATTGATGCATACACCCAATTCGTTGGTATCTACGGTGCCAAAGGCCTGGCTTACATCAAGGTCAACGACAAGGCCCAGGGCCGTGATGGTTTGCAATCCCCTATCGTCAAGAACATCCATGACGCGGCATTGACGCAAATCCTGGAACGTACAGGCGCACAAGACGGCGACCTGATTTTCTTCGGTGCCGACAAAGCCAAAGTCGTCAACGACGCCATCGGCGCATTGCGCGTGAAAATCGGTCATAGCGAATTCGGCAAAGCCAATGGTTTGTTTGAAGACGTATGGAAACCATTGTGGGTAGTTGACTTCCCTATGTTTGAACATGATGAAGAAAACGACCGCTGGACAGCGACGCATCACCCGTTCACGGCACCAAAAGATGGCCATGAAGATTTGATGGAAACAGACCCAGGCAAATGTATCGCTAAAGCATACGACATGGTCCTGAACGGTTGGGAACTGGGCGGCGGTTCTGTGCGTATCCACCGTGCTGAAGTACAAAGCAAAGTGTTCCGTGCCTTGAAGATCGATGATGCGGAAGCACAATTGAAGTTCGGCTTCCTGCTCGATGCCCTGCAATACGGCGCCCCTCCGCACGGTGGTCTGGCTTTCGGTCTGGATCGTATCGTCACCATGATGACCGGTGCTGAATCCATCCGTGACGTGATCGCTTTCCCGAAAACCCAGCGTGCCCAATGTCTGTTGACACAAGCACCGTCTGAAGTTGATGAAAAACAATTGCGTGAACTGCATATCCGTTTGCGTGCAGCAGAACCAAAACTCGCGTAATTCTTCATCCGCAAGGACGTATTAATGAATGAAACTGACAGCAATGAAAAGAGTATGCAAGTGAATAACAGGACAGCCTTATTTTTATTGTTGAGCAGCAGTTTGTTTCTCGCCGCTTGCGGAGAAAAGAAAACTGAGCTTGGTGAAGGTTCTTCTGAAGTAACAGGCGCTGCCGGTCCTGCTGGTGCCAAGGGTGCCAGCAAGACCCTGGTCAAGTGTGATGCGCCTGTGGCGACCCTGTCGCTGGTCGAGAATCCGAATGGCTATACCATGAGCAGCCAGTACAACCTGCCGTCCTCACCTGTGCCTTTGATACGATTGCTGGCTCAGCAGAGCGGCTGCTTCCGCGTGGTGGATCGCTCATCTGGCCTGAAGGCAGTGATACAAGAGCAGGAACTCAAGGACCAGGGCATTATCCGTAAAAATTCTACGGTATCCAAGGGCAAAGGCTACGAAGCGCAATACACGATCACCCCCAGCCTGACTTTTTCTGAAAGCAAGGCAGGTGGCGGTATTGGTGCCATCATGGGCATGATCCCTATCCTCAGGAATTTTACGGGCTATGCCGAGAAGGTCAGCTTCAAGGAAGCACAGGTAGTTTTATTGTTGACCGATAATGAAACCACCGAGCAACTGGCAGCGGCAACCGGTTCAGCCAAGACGACAGATCTGGGCGTGGGTGGACTCAGCTTTGGTGCTGCGGGTGGTGGCTTTGGCGCAGGCTGGAGTAATACCAATGAAGCCAAGGTCATCGTTGCTGCCTTCCTGGATGCTCACAATAAACTGGTGCCGCAAGTCCGGCAGTTGCAGGAAAAAGAAATGCCGCCTGCAGTGCCGGTGAAAAAGTAAGTCTTCATTTGCGTTGTTATTTACTCGATCTGAAAAGGCCTGCTTTGCAGGCTTTTTTGCATTTTGCTGCATCGCATGAATTGTTGATAGTTGCCGGCTTTGCTGGCAGCCAATCATTTAAATGGCACTCCTTTGTTTCAGATCTATGGCGATGAAATAAAAATCCTTCAATGTAAACTCTTGTTTCCTTTAATAGCATAGCAAAAAAAAGCTGCTATAAAGAAACAAGTGGCCTACATTGTGGTGCATGCACCGATGGTAAGTATTTACTTATAAGGAGATTAAGATGGGACGTTTTTCAGCAAAACTATTGCCAGCAATAATCGGAATGGTTGTATGTGCACCGTTCGCACAAGCAGCAGGTGAGCATGGAACTGAAGCCGAGGCGCAGGACATGGTCAAAAAAGCAGTTGCCCTGGTCAAATCAGCCGGTGCAGAAAAAGCCTACAAAGTCTTCACTGATCATCCCGATGGTGCATTCAAGGAAAAAGACTTATACGTCTTTGTGTATGACTTTGAAGGCAATTGCCTGGCGCAGGGGGCAAATGCAAAAATGGTTGGCAAAAACCTCATGAGCATGAAAGATGTGGATGGAAATGCCTTTATCAAAGGCATGATAGACCTGGTGAAAACCTCGTCCAAGGGCTGGTATGGTCCTTATAAGTTCAATAATCCAGCGACACAAAGCTATGAACTGAAACGCTCCTATTGCGAACGCGGAGCCGGGGACAGCATGGTCTGCGTAGGAACTTACTTCGAGAAGAAATAAGCCATACCGGGCAATCAGGAAAATCTACTTCCGGCCAGCGTTGCCATGTTGTGGTGACGATCATTGACGGCATTCTGTTGAGCTTATTGCTCAAGGAGTGCCGTTTTACTTTACAGTATCAAATATGGATGAGCCAAAGGCGTTAGAATAGTGGTTTTGAAAACACCGGATCATCATTTCGGCCTGGCATGTCAACGCATAAAATCCCTGAATCTGTCCTGGTAGTTATTTACACCGCCGCACTTGATGTACTCTTGCTGGAACGCGCTGACAAGGCGGGATTCTGGCAATCTGTCACTGGGTCGAAAGATACCGTGGACGAGGCCTGGCAGACCACCGCCATCCGTGAAGTGGCTGAAGAAACCGGTATTGATGCCCTGCAATTCGACTTGCAAGATTGGGGTTTGACCAATATATATGAAATCTACCCGGTGTGGCGTCATCGCTATGCGCCGGGTGTGACGCAAAATACCGAGCATGTGTTTGGCCTGTGTGTCAGCCCTGACGTCACCATCAGACTGGCACCGCGTGAACATCTGCAATATTTGTGGTTGCCATGGCGGGATGCTGCGGATAAGTGTTTTTCCGCATCGAATGCCGAAGCCATACTGCAACTGCCCAAGCTGGTCGAGGTTTAACAAGCTAAAGGAAGTCCCCATGAAGCTGCGCATTGCCACCTACAATATCCACAAGGGCGTCAGTGCATTTGGCCGCAAGGCCCGCATCCATGGCATCAAGGAAGCGATAGATTTGCTCGATGCTGACCTGGTATTTTTACAGGAAGTACAGGGGCAACATGACCTGCATGCAGAAAATCACACACTCTGGCCGCAAGAAAGCCAGCATGATTTCCTGGCCGGACAATCCCATCAGGCAGTCTATGGCATGAATGCCGTGTATGAGCATGGCCACCATGGCAACGCCTTGCTGAGCCGCTTTCCAATCGCCTCTTTCACCAATCATGATGTGTCAGACCACGCCTATGAGCAGCGTGGCATCCTGCATGCCATCGTGCAGATCGACAAAATCCAGGTGCATTGTTTTGTGATTCATCTTGGTTTGTTTGCTGGCAGCCGCCGTCGCCAGATACAGGCACTGATAAAAACCATCAAACAAGATTTACCTGCCGATGCGCCACTGGTAATTGCCGGTGACTTCAATGACTGGAGCCAGCGCCTGAGCCAGACCCTGTATCAGGAACTGGCTGTCATTGAAGCCTTTGATGTCGAGGCACAGGGGCCATCATCACGGTTTTCGCTGAAGGGTATGCGTAAAATATTGAACAAGGATACTAGTGGCCATGCTCGCACATTTCCTGCCGGCTTGCCCTGGTTATGCCTGGACCGTGTGTATCTGCGCGGCTTCAAGGTAGATGATGCGTGTGTCATGAAAGGCGCCCCCTGGACTACATTATCGGATCATGTACCGATCACCGTCAGCCTTGAATTGCTGGACACGACAAAAAGCCCATGAGAAAGCTGCATTTCATTGAAGGCAATGATGTAGAGCTTTTGCATAGCGGTGCCCAGTTTTTCCCTGCCTTGATTGTATCCATCAACCAGGCACAGCATGAAGTATATCTCGAGTCCTACATCTTTGCGGCTGACGAGACTGCGCAATCCGTGCAGGCAGCACTGGTGCAAGCAGCAGCGCGTGGGGTGCAGGTCAGGGTGGTCATAGACTGGATAGGCAGTGACAGAAGACATGCAATTGATTTGACAAGGCGCTTCAATGAGCAGGGCGTAGTTTGCCGTTGCTTTAATCCCTGGTTCAAGCGCGGCCTGGCACGTACCCATAGAAAAATCTGCGTGGTTGACAGACATGTCGCCATCGTCGGTGGTTTGAATATCATTGACGACTGTATTGCTGACGATGGTTCTGGCCTGGCTTTACCTTTTCCACGCTGGGACTTTGCTGTTACCGTCACTGGCCCCCTCGTCGCTAACATCCATCTGGAAGTCGAATCACAATGGCGGAAACTTGGCAAACTGGGTTTGCGTACCCGCTTCGCGCTGATGAAACATTTGCATGCCGATGCCAAGACCGCCGGCAAGCAGGTCACTTCAGCGGCGCTGGTGGTACGCGACAACTTGCGTAACCGCGCCACCATACAACGCGCTTACCTGCAGGCACTGGGCATGGCAAGATCACGTGCCATCCTGGTCACGCCTTACTTTGCCCCCGGCAGAAAATTCCGCCGTGCCCTGGTATCTGCTGCCACCCGTGGTGTCGATGTGGTGCTCTTGCTCGGCGTAGGTCAGTTCGCCTTGCAGGATGCGGTATCGCAATCTTTCTACCCCAAATTATTGGCAGCTGGCGTGCGCATCGTCGAATATGGCAAGACGCAACTGCACGCCAAAGTCGGTGTCATTGATGAAGACTGGGCGACGGTAGGCTCCAGCAATTTTGACGGCCTAAGCCTGTTCGTCAACCATGAAGCGAATATAGTCATCCGCGACAAAACCTTTGCCGCCAGCCTCGCGCATGAGCTGGAACTGGGTATCGCCGATGGCATAGAAATCCTTGCTGAAGATGTGCACAAAAAAGCCTGGTACAAGCGCGCCTGGTATGGCGCGGCATATCTGATTTACCGCGGCCTCATGCGCATCGTCACCTTCGGACATTACGGATGAAATTGCACGGTGTGGATTTCACGTCGGCACCATCGCGCCGCAAAGGCATTACGATTGCCAGCGGTCAGATGCAAGGTGATGTACTGCGTCTGGAGTCCCTGCAAACACTGAGTGACTTCACTGCTTTTGACAACTGGCTCATGCAACCTGGCCCCTGGCTAGCTGGTTTTGATTTGCCATTTTCGCTGCCGCGCGAACTGATAGAGCATCTGCACTGGCCAGACAATTGGCCAGATTTGATGCGCCATCTGCACACTCAGACACGTGCTGAATTGCGCCTGCAATTCAAGGCATTTTGTGATGCCCGTGCCATTGGTAATAAATTTGCTCACAGGGCAACGGATATACCTGCTGGGTCTTCACCTTCGATGAAATGGGTGAATCCCCCGGTAGCCTACATGCTGCACGCAGGTGCCCCGCGCTTGCTGGATGCCCGTGTCAGCATCCCCGGCATGTATGATGGCGACCCACAACGCATCGCCCTCGAAGCGTACCCCGGCATGGTGGCACGCAGCATCACCAAAGCCTCATATAAAAGCGATGACAAGAGCAAGCAAACACCAGAACGCAGGCAGGCCCGCGAGCACATCCTGCAGGCGCTGAAAGCCGGCTCTACACCATGGAAAATCAAACTCCATGCAGGTAATTTTGGCGATGCATTATTGAGCGACGGTAGCGCCGATTTGCTGGATGCCGTGCTATGCATGGTATTGGCCGCCTGGGCTCATGACAGACGCGGCCAGAATTTTGGCTTGCCAGAATTTGATCCGCTTGAAGGCTGGATAGTGGGTTCTTGAAATTTTCGGTTTTATCTTGAGCCCCAACTTTGGATAGCAGATTTTCATTGCCAATTTTTGGCCCGTAGTGCTGTCCCGCTTTTAGCTCTGAATTTAATTGTCTGGCGCGCAGAATTCATTCATGATCATATACAGGATGTTAAACTATGGGGTTTTCTATTTTGCACTAAGAACTTTTTTCTCAGACATTTTCGCCGGGGATAATCAGGCCAGATCAGATGAGTTCAAGAGGGGAAGTTGCAAATAGGTAACATCAGGCAATCATCATTATTCATACCAGTTTTCAGGATACCGTCTCATGCTGCTTACATCGTCCCTGCGTGCTGCCATTGCCATGGCAGCGGATGTCGCCGCAGCAGCGTTTCAGGTGTTGCCTAAAAGTGATTGGCCACCGACGCTTTATGAATTGCATGAAAGTGGCAGGCGCTGGGAAGAAAAACTGGAAAGCGGTGCAGATGATTTCGAGAAAAGAAAACAGGTGTGGTTGCAAACCAATATGGCGGGCACTGTCGTCAAGCTGATGGCTGAGAGCCGCGCAACGTTCATGCCCGATTCTGCCTGCGCTCTTACCCTGTTGATCGAATTTTCCGTAGTGCCTGAGATTTTGCATGGTCTGGTACTGGCCCTGCCATATTCACGCTCAGAACAAGGCCTGGGTCTGCTTGCCGGCATGGTGCAAGTGTATCGCTACCCAGAGGCAATCTTCCCCATGCTTGATGAAATACTGCCCGAGTTTACCGCTTTGTTGTCCAGTCGTTGTGCTACCCATTGGCGCAAACCTATGGAGTATGATCGCAAGCTCAAGCCCTCGCAAGCCAGTTATGAGTCAGAGTCGCCAGTCATTGCGGCACGCTGTCCTTCATTTTTATCCTTGCCTGAGCCTGGCTGGAATAGCAATGAAATAGGCTCACGCTACCTCGATGCACTGATTGCACGCTACCCGTTTGATGATGGCATTTGCTTTCAAAGAGCGTTGTATCAGCTAAAGCTGGATTTTTCGTTGCCCAGCCTGTTAAGGGTAGATTATTTGCTGGGCGAATTGCAAAACAGCCTGAGCATGACTGAAGATGAATTCACAGCCCGCACTGCGAATATGAATTTTTTGTATTGTGTTGCGTTTTATTGCAGCAAGGTCATCGCCAAAGCAGCCGGCTGCCATGTTGACTGGTACAGCATTGCGCAATTCGGGCAGCGTTTTCCTGATAAAAAAAGCATCACTGCCAGCCCGGCCAGGTCTTTGGTTGCGGTCTTCAATGCAGCAGGTGGCGAGATGGGGATGCCCTTCTTCCCTTTACAGGCTATATTACGACAACTGTTTGCTAAAGAAACCTCGCAACAACTGCGTTCTGCCTTCAAGCAATGGGGTAAGGCTGCCTTTACGCAGCGGGCTGCCAGCATCAATGATGAAATGCCCGCCGTACAGCAATTGATAGACAACTGGCCCATGCATCAGCGTGATTACCTGACGACCAAGAGAATTGACTGGTTCAAGGACAAGTATTTCAATCTGTGGTTTCAGACTTACTTCTCCCTTTATCGCGGAGGAAGGGTAGTCTGGGCTTGCATAGTACAGGCACATAATCAAGCCTATACAGATGAGAATGTAGATCGCTTCGCGCAAATCGTTTTTGATCCCCAGGGTTTGCTGACACCGCCTCAGCTTGAAGTTATCGCCAAAAAACTGAACTCCTACAAAGGATGCAGGCCGTTTGATGCGCGCCTAGGTTTCATGGCGGACTTCATGACAGACGAAATACCGATGACGCTAGGCGCAGAGCTGCCCTATAGAATATCGAGTGACGATGTGTGTACTTCCGCAATTTTGTTGATACGCAAGCATTTGCCGGTTAGTCGCCTGCTCTCCAATTATTTGCCGGTGTTGATACATGATGCATTTCCAGGTGTCGCCTTGTTCTTACCCAGCAAATTCTGGACACCAGCGATTGCCCGTCAATGTGCTGCCTATGGCTGGCCAGTCCACTAGTGGTACAAAACAATTTTAGTCGGAATTTATAATAAAGGCTTTTGAAATGATAGTCGGTATAGATCTGGGTACAACCAATAGCTTGATCGCTGTCTGGAAAGATGGTCAGGCGCAATTGATTGCCAACGCGCTGGGTCATGTGCTGACACCTTCCTGTGTCAGTATCAACGACAATGGCGAAGTGCTGGTAGGCTTGCCTGCACGTGACCGTTTGCTGACCAATCCTGACCGTTCTGCAGCTCTTTTCAAACGCCACATGGGTACGGAAAAGAGCATGCGGCTTGCGGGTAAAAACTACCGGCCAGAAGAGTTATCTGCGCTGGTGCTGAAGTCACTGGTTGCCGATGCCGAGGCTTTTCTTGGTGAAAAAGTGACTGAGGCCGTGATTACCGTTCCAGCCTATTTTAACGACACCCAGCGTAAGGCCACCCGCATTGCCGGTGAATTGGCAGGCCTGAAGGTAGAACGTTTGTTGAACGAACCAACGGCTGCCGCACTGGCCTATGGTCTGCACCTGGCGCCTAAAGAATCACAATTCCTGGTGTTTGATCTTGGTGGCGGCACCTTTGATGTGTCCATTCTGGAATTGTTTGCAGGCATCATGGAAGTCCGTGCAACTGCAGGTGACAATTTCCTTGGTGGCGAAGATTTTACCGGAGTGCTGGTCAAGGGCTTCATTGAAAATACCGGCAAGACTGCCGGTATTATTGAGACCGATTTAAGCGCCGCCCAGCGTACCCATTTGCGCACAGAAGCAGAGCGGGTCAAGCGCTCCCTGTCCGGTGGCGATCATGCCACCTTTTCTTACCGTCACAATGAATCCGAGCTGCTCTGGGAGGTCAGTCTCACTGCCTATGAGAAACTGTGCGCAGACTTGCTGCAACGCTTGAGCCAGCCTATAGAGCGCGCACTGCGTGATTCCAATATCAGGCCGAATGAGCTTGACCGCGTTGTAATGGTAGGCGGCTCTACCCGCATGACTATCGTCCATCGTCTGTTGACCCGTTTGTTTGGCCGCTTCCCCAGCCGTGATATCAATCCCGATGAGGCCATCGTCATCGGCGCTGCCGTCCAGGCTGGCCTGAAAGCCAGGGACGAGGCACTCAATGAAGTTGTCATGACGGATGTCTGCCCTTATTCGCTCGGTATCGCAGTATCAGAAGAGTACGGTGACGGCGAGTATCGCACGGGTTTGTTCAGTCCTCTGATTGAACGTAACACGGTGGTACCAGTCAGCCGCTCCAAGGAATTTCAACCCATCAGTGACAGGCAGGAACAGATCGATATCAGGGTCTACCAGGGGGAAAGTCGTGAAACCAAAGACAATATTGCGCTGGGAGCCTTCACTCTTCCCCTGCCTTTTACGCCGAATACGGACCGCAGTTTAGACATTCGTTTCACCTATGACATCAATGGCTTGCTGGAAGTGGAAGCTACCATTAAAGCCACAGGGGCAAAGCAAAACCTGGTCATAGAACAAAATCCCGGCGCGATGTCGGCAGAGCAGCTTGAACGCAGCCTGGTGGCGATGCGTGCATTGAAAATACATCCGCGTGATCAACTTGAAAATCAGGCCATGCTGGAACGTCTGAAACGGCTGTATGAACAAAATCTTGGTAACCGCCGTGAATGGGTTGCTGCACGCCTCAGCCAGTATGAGCAAATACTGGCACGACAAAACCCCAGGGAAATCGCCAAGGCCAATGAGGCGTTCACGGAAGTGCTGACCCGATTCGAGGGCGCGCCCTTGTTATGAATCCCTTCGTCCACCTTGGTATTGCCGCCACAGATGACAAGCGGCAAATCAAACTTGCCTATGCCGCGCGTCTGAAGCAGGTCAACCCTGAAGATGATCCTGAAGGTTTCAAGGCCTTGCGTCAGGCCTATGAGTTGGCTCTTTCCACAGCAAGCGATACTGACAAGGCGCCGGGCCCCAATTTCACTGAAGAGCAGCCAGACCTGCCTGAGCTGGACATGGCAGCGATACTCCAGCCAGACACCAGGCCGGAGGAAGACCCATCCCTGCCCAGTACGACGGACCTGGATGCACAAATTTTATCCTGGGGTGGTCAAACTCAGTCCCAAACCCAAACGGTACCGCCAGGGCCGCGCCCTGTGCCTCAAGCTGTTGAACAAACTCAGCAAAAGACAGAGGTACCTGGCGGTTTTCCTGGACATGTGCTGGACCAGCCTTTGAACTGGTCCGTCAATCTGGATTTAAATCTGGAATCTGACAATACCCTGGAACAGCAACTGAGACAAAAGTGGAAACCGGGCCCACGTCCTCAAATTGCTTATTTCTCGAACAAGGCAAATCTTAAAAATATTGCGCAGTCAGATTCTGAAATGGCCGGGCAAGGCAGCAGTAATGCTGCTACCGGTAATCACCCACCTGACGCAGCAACTGCGGCCCTGCAAGTTTGTAACATATTGCTGAGGACTGATGTCCGTCAGCAAGAAGCAAAGCTCAGGCAATTACTGGAGCAGCCAGCCTGGGGAAATCTGGATTTCAAGGTCAGGCTGGAACAAGCTTTTGTGCAGGTGATCAATGAATCCTTCGACGTGTGCTACCCACTGGTCAAATTTTTGACTGCGTATTACGACTGGAAAAACTTATTGCCCAAGCGCCGCCAGCATTCGGCGGCAGTCATCAACCTGGTCAGGCGTGCTAATGCGCGCGAGTGGCGTCGTGACATGGAGAGCCTGCCCTATGGCACACCGACAGCTGCCGCTTTTCAATTATTGATGGCTATTCCAAACGAAGAAAAGTTCAAGGCCTTTGCAGAAATTCATGAACAGCTCCTGGCTATGCACAAGTTGTTACGGGAGTTAGGTTCAGACAAGAAAGATGCCTTGCAATATGAAGTTAATCGTGAATCTGTCAGTTGGTGGCAGAACTATGTAGATATGCGCCTTACCTTGCAGCCGGACCAGAATTCAAAAAGGCCACCGCAAAAGAAAGTCGCAAAAAAAACGCCCCAAAAAGCAGAGGAAAAATGGACCCCGGCTCGGCTGCAGAAATATGTACTCAGGTCTGTATTTGGCATGTATTTACTGACCTGCATCATGACCGGGCTCTTTTCCGACACCTTGGACAAGCTGCTTGATTTTCTTGGTCTTTGAGACTGGTTTCTTGATATGAGTTGGAAAGGGAGATGGCTGTGCTTGAATAAACTTCTATTCCCTCTTTGTTAATGCCAAACTATAAGAAGCCAGACTGTAAGCAAGGCCTGCGATAAAGCCCAGCTTGGGGTCAAAAACAGCCAAAGCAAGCACACCACAGATACAGCCGCTTGCATGATACAAGGAATCCTCTCCGCGTATTTTTGCCTGCAGCGAGGATGCCATCGCTGCTACAGCCAGTATGATAGCGCTGTAAATACACCAGTCCAGAAAATGTCCCGGATGGATATGAAACACAGATGCTGCAAATGCTTCTTCGGCAAAATTTCCCTGTTTATATAAAAAGTTAAACAAACTGAAGAAATTAAAACTCTGGGGCGGCAGTGAATTCAAATAACTTGCCGGACAAATGATGAGCAGGGCTAAAATACCTTTGAATAGTGAAAATAAGCCCCAAGCGCTGGGCTGCCTGCTCATCCATGCGAGACCAACGGGGTAGTTGTTACTATCTGCGGGCGAGAACAGGTTTTTCAGGTTCACAAACATGCCGAGGCTGGTGAGCAGCATGAATACCAGATATACGAGGTTTTGCGTCGAATGCTGAGTATACTGAAACCAGGGCTGCGCATACAGCATGCCTAGTATCAGAGCAGCGATTGCGGCAACTATAAATCCTGCGTATTTGCTTTTTTTGGGGTTGCGCACCAGCCCCGCCCAGATATGCAGCAAAGGTGTGCACAATGCATAGGAACCCAACAGCAAGAACAGCATGAACAGGAGCTGTATGCCAAATGCACCCAGACTCAGCCCCCGGCCATAAAGGCATGTGCCTACAGCCGCAAGCAACCAGGTAAGCGGCGCAAACATGGGGGCCAGCAAATAGGCTTGAAAGGGGATTTGCTGTGTCCTGGTATCGTGGTGATCATTCGGCATCTGTTATTCGCCATTGCATTAGATACATACAAGATATGTCCACTTGCTATAATTCATAGAGCGCAAGGCATTCACTGATGTCTTGAGTGTTGTTTTGTGGAGTATTGCTCTTAGTGATGCTTCTAATTTATATAGTTATTCACTTAAGCTCAACATAGGCTGCGGAACTACGGCTTACCAGAATTCGATGTGCTTGAATGTAAAACCCGAAGCTCAGTTTGTTTATTCGCCTGTGCAGCTCTCATCGAGCCTGTAAATAAAAGTGTGTAAGTAATTCTGGCAGATGAAGCTCCTATAATGAGGAATTGCCAAAATGACGACAAACGCAATGGAAAGAAGCAAACTGCAGGCGCTGGCCAAAGAGCTGGCGAAA